>NZ_JAXION010000054.1:0-28244 GCF_049311045.1 Rhodococcus sp. 7Tela_A2
CATCGCCCAGGACCGCCCTGGACTGGTGGCCGGATCAGCTGGACCTCCAAGTCCTGCACCAGCACTCCCCTATGGCCAACCCCATGCCACCCGACTTCGACTACCGGAAGGAGTTCGAGAACCTCGACGTCGACGCGCTCCGCCAGGACCTCATCGCGCTGATGACCGACTCCCAGGACTGGTGGCCCGCAGACTTCGGGCACTACGGCGGCCTCTTCATCCGCATGAGCTGGCACTCCGCGGGCACGTACCGCATCGCCGACGGCCGGGGCGGCGGAGGCAAGGGCGCGCAGCGCTTCGCTCCGCTGAACAGCTGGCCCGACAACGTCAGTCTCGACAAGGCGCGTCGGCTGCTGTGGCCTATCAAACAGAAGTACGGACGCAGCCTCTCGTGGGCCGACCTCATCGTCTTCGCCGGCAACTGCGCCTACGAGTCGATGGGATTCAAGACGTTCGGGTTCGCATTCGGCCGCGAAGACATCTGGGAAGCCGACGAGGTGTTCTGGGGCCCGGAGGACACCTGGTTGGGCGACGAGCGTTACGCCGGCGAGCGCGAACTGCAGGGCCCGCTGGGCGCGGTCCAGATGGGGCTGATCTACGTCAATCCGGAAGGCCCGAACGGTAATCCGGAGATCCTCGCGTCGGGCCGCGACATTCGAGAGACGTTCGCCCGTATGGCGATGAACGACGTAGAGACCGCCGCGTTGATCGTCGGCGGCCACACCGTCGGCAAGACGCACGGTGCTGCGCCCGCCGACAATCTCGGTCCCGAACCCGAAGCTGCGCCGCTGGAACAACAAGGTCTCGGCTGGAAGAACTCGTACGGCACGGGCAAGGGACCCGACACGATCACCAGCGGACTCGAGGTCATCTGGACACCCACCCCGACGAAGTGGGACAACACCTTCCTCGAAATGCTGTACGGGTTCGAGTGGGAAAAGACCAAGAGTCCTGCCGGGGCGTGGCAGTGGACACCGAAGGACAACGCCGGGTCGGATATCGTGCCCGATCCGTTCGATTCGGCGAAAAAGCATGCGCCCGGCATGCTCACGAGCGACCTCGCGCTGCGATACGACCCGATCTACGGCGAGATCACCCGGCGCTGGCTCGACCACCCCGAGGAACTCGAAGCCGAGTTCGCCAAGGCCTGGTACAAACTGCTGCACCGCGACATGGGACCGCTCTCGCGGTACCTCGGGCCGTGGATCCCGGAGCCGCAGCTCTGGCAGGACCCGGTGCCCGACGTCGATCACGAGCTGATCGGCGACGACGAGATCGCGTCGCTCAAGAGCACGGTCCTCGACTCCGGGCTGACCATCCCGCAGTTGGTGGCCACCGCGTGGGCGTCGGCGGCAAGTTTCCGCGGCACCGATATGCGCGGCGGCGCGAACGGCGCACGTGTCCGCCTCGAGCCGCAGAAGAACTGGGAGACCAACGAACCTGCCCAGCTGAACGCGGTGTTGCCGGTGCTCGAACGCATCCGTGACGACTTCAACAGCTCGGCGACGGGAAACAAGAAGGTCTCGCTCGCGGACCTGATCGTGCTCGCGGGTAGTGCTGCGGTCGAGAAGGCAGCCAAGGCGGCCGGACACGACATCACGGTGCCGTTCGCTCCGGGCCGGACGGACGCGTCCCAGGAGATGACCGACGTCGAGTCGTTCTCGGTGCTCGAGCCGAAGAGCGACGGGTTCCGCAATTTCCTGCAGGGCGGGGAGAAGCTTCCTCCGGAAAAGCTGCTCCTCGAACGTGCGAATTTCCTGACACTGACCGCCCCCGAGATGACGGTGCTCGTCGGCGGGCTCCGTGCCCTCGGAACCAATCACGGCGGCAGCAACCACGGCGTGCTCACCGATCGGCCTCAGGTGCTCACCACCGACTTCTTCCGTAATCTGCTCGACATGGGCACGGAGTGGAAGGTGTCGGAGTCGTCGGAGGGGATTTACGAGGGCCGCGCGCGCGGAACCGACGAGGTCAAGTGGACGGCGACCGCCGTCGATCTGGTGTTCGGCGCGAACTCCCAACTGCGGGCGCTGTCCCAGGCGTACGCCACCGACGACGCGCAGCCGCAGTTCGTGCAGGACTTCGTGAAGGCGTGGACCAAGGTGATGAATCTCGATCGGTTCGATCTGGCCTGAGCCGTCCGGGAACGGTGCCGCCGGACGGCACCGCGACACCGAAGCCACCCGTCGCACTTCGGCGGGTGGCTTCGTCGTGTGGGGGCCGTGTGGCCGGTGCCGAGGCGAAGCGGCGCGGGGACCTGCCGCACCGGCGTACCCTTGTAGTGCCGTGAGGGTGACTTCGATCACGCCTCAGGTGATGGAGAACGTATTCTTTGCGTCGGGGCAAAGACAGGGATACGCCGCCTGCGTCACGGCACCGGATTCTCCGGTCGCCGCGTCCGTTGCCGACGCGACGCCTGTCGTTGCGTATCCGGTCGTCGTGCGAGACCGTCCTGCGCGTTCGGCCCTGTCGAACCCGGGCTCGTGCCCGGCCGAGTACCTCCGAACGACATGTCTCCCGGAGGAGATCGTGATGCGCAGAAACATCCTCAGGGCTGCGGCATGCTCTGCCGCCCTGCTCATAAGCACTATCGGCGCCGGTGTGGCCGGTGCCCAGACAGATATCTCGACCGTCGGAATGTCCCAGGAGCAAGCCGAAGCAACACTGTCCGAGGCCGGCGTCGAATACATCATCCTCAGCCGCGCGGGCAGCACCCTGCGGAACTGCAACGTGACCGAGCAGCGCGACCGCGGCTACGACACCGAAGTCGAATACTCGTGGGACGCCGACGCCGAAGAGTGGGACAAGACCGAGACGGAGGTCTGGCGCGGGGTTGCCCTGGTCGTCTTCTGCGACTGACCCCCGCCGCCGTCAGGCACCGAACACCCGCTCGACCACTGCTCGCGCACGACGGGTCACGCGCAGATAGTGGTCGAGATACTCCGAGGCGTCTTCGCCCTGCCACCCTGTCACTCTCGCGACCGCTGTGAGAAGCCTTCCCGGGCCGGGCAATTGGTCGGCGCGCTTACCCCGGACGAGCACCAATGCGTTGCGTGCACTGGTGGCGGTGATCCACGCGTCGCGCAGCAACTCCACATCCCCGGCGCTGATCAACTCGGCCGCACCGATCGCGTCCAAGGTCTCGAGCGTCGACGTGTTGTGCAGCGCCCCGATGTGGTGCGCGTGCTGCAACTGCAGCAATTGCACCGTCCATTCGATATCGGCAAGTCCCCCGCGGCCCAGCTTCGTGTGGGTGGCGGGGTCGGCTCCGCGGGGCAGACGCTCCGAATCGACGCGTGCCTTGATCCGGCGGATCTCGCGGACCGCCTCCTGGGACAGCCCACCCTCCGGGTAACGGACCTTGTCGATCATGCGCAGAAAGCGCGTGCCCAGGTCCGGGTCGCCGGCGACAGCGTGCGCCCGCAGGAGCGCCTGCACCTCCCACACTTCGGCCCACTGGGTGTAGTACGCCTCGTAGGAGGTGAGCGTGCGCACCAGCGGTCCGCTACGGCCTTCCGGCCGCAGGTTCAGGTCGACTTCGAGCGGTGGGTCGGTGCTCGGCGCGCCGAGGAATTTGCGGACCTGTTCGGCAACGGTCGTCGCCCATTTCACGGCGTCGGTGTCGTCGGCGTCCGCGTGCGGTTCGCACACGAACAGCACATCGGCATCGGAACCGTAGCCCAGTTCGGCACCTCCGAGACGACCCATCCCGATCACGGCGATGCGCGCGGGGGCCGGTCCCCGTGAGCTTTCCGACGCGCGGATGACGGCGGTGAGTGCGGCCTCGAGCACCCCGGACCACACCGTCGACAGTGCTTCGCACACCTGGGGGACGTCGAGCATCCCGAGGATGTCCGCACTCGCGATCCGGGCCAGTTCGGCGCGGCGCAACGAGCGGGCGGCGAGGATCGCACGCGCCGGGTCGCCGTAGCGGGACGACGACGCGACCAGCGCGCGGGCGACTTCCGGAGGGTTCGGTTCGAGCAACCTCGGACCGTTCGGGCCGTCGGCGTACAACCGCAGCACCTCGGGCGACTTCACGAGCAGATCCGACACGTACGCCGACGATCCGAGCACCGTCATGAGGCGTTCCGCCACCGCCGGCTCGTCGCGGAGCACCCGCAGGAACCACACGGTGTCGTACAGCGCGTCGGACAAGCGGCGGTAGGCCAGCAGTCCGGCATCGGGATCGACTGTGTCGGCGAGGTATTCGAGCAGTTGCGGAAGCAGCATCGCCTGGATCCGCGCCTTGCGGGACGCGCCGCCGGACAAGGCTGTCAGATGGTCGAGCGCGTGCGAGGGCGCGCTGTACCCGAGGGCGGCGAGCTGACGGACGGCCGCGTCGGGCGAGAGCCGTACGGCCTCCTTGTCGAGCTTGCTCACCGACTCGAGCAACGGCCGGTAGAACAGTTTCGCGTGCAGTTTCCGCACCCGCGACGAGTTGCGCTTGATCTCGGATTCCAGCACGCCGAGCGCATCCTTCCGCCCGTCCGCACGCATGTGCGACGCACGGGCGAGCCAGCGCAGCGCCTCCCGGTCGTCCGCGGGCGGCAGCGTGTGGGTGCGCTTGAGTCGCTGGAGCTGGAGGCGGTGCTCGAGCAACCGGAGGAACTCGTACGACGCGCGGAGGTTCGCGGCGTCGTCGCGGCCGATGTAGCCACCGTCGGCGAGCGCACCGAGCGCCTCCACCGTGTTCGGGACCCGCAGCGACTCGTCGACGCGGCCGTGTACGAGTTGGAGCAACTGGACGGCGAATTCGACGTCGCGGATGCTGCCGCGGCCGAGCTTGAGTTCGCGTTCCTGCAGTTCTGCGGGCACCAGGTCCTCGACGCGCCGGCGCATCGCCTGGACTTCCGGGACGAAGTCCTCGCGCTCGGAGGCTGTCCACACCATCGGGCTCAGCGCTTCGACGTACCGGCGGCCGAGATCGAAGTCGCCGGCCATCGGCCGGGCCTTGAGGAGCGCCTGGAACTCCCACGTCTTGGCCCACCGGTTGTAATACGCGATGTGCGACTCGAGGGTGCGCACCAGCTCACCGCTCTTGCCTTCCGGGCGCAGCGCGGCATCGACCTCGAAGAAGGCGGAGGTGCCGATACGCATCATTTCGCCCGCGATCCGGCTTGCGCGCGCATCCGCGGGTTCGGCGACGAAGACCACGTCGACATCGCTCACGTAGTTCAGTTCCCGCGCTCCGCATTTACCCATGGCGATGACCGCCAGGTGGATCGGGCACGGCTCGTCGGGAACCACCGTCGTCACGGCGACCGCGAGAGCCGCGGTGAGGGCGGCGTCGGCGAGGTCGGCGAGCAGCGCCCCGACCTCGAGGTACGGAACGACCGGCTCGTTCTCGACGGTCGCGGCGAGGTCGGCCGCCGCGATGATCATGAGCTGGTCGCGATAGGCGGTCCGCAAGGCCGCAACTGCCGCGGGCCCGGTGATCTCTGCGCGGTAGAGCAGGCGGCCGACGCGACCGCCCGGCTCGGGATACCCGCCGACGCTGTCGAGCATCCTCGCGGTGAAGGTGTGCTTGTCGGGCAGATCCAGGGAACCTTCGAGCAGCCGCCAGCAGGCAGGATTCGCGACCACGTGGTCACCGAACGCGGACGACGCCCCGAACAGGCCGAACAGCCGGCCGCGAAGGCCCTTGTCGGCACGCAGCGCGGCATCGAGTTCGGCCCAGCCGTCGTCACCGAGACTGTCTGCGAGGCGCGCCAGGGTCCGCAGCGCCAGATCCGCATTGGCGGCGCGGGACAGCGCCCACAGCAGTTCGACGCTGTCGGCGTCGTTCCAGCCGAGCCGTTGCAGCTCTTCTGGCGCGGTCGGCTCGACGAGGCCGAGCCGACCGGGAGCCGGGACAGTGGAACGAGAAGTCGGCGGTTTCACCACCACATCATCCGCCATCGCCGGCCGATTACAGCCCCAGGTACTGCTCGAGCTCGAAAGGCGTGACCTGGCTACGGTAGTTCTCCCACTCGCGCCACTTGTTCCGCAGGAAATAGTTGAACACGTGCTCGCCGAGCGTTTCGGCGACCAGCTCGGACTTTTCCATCTCACGAAGTGCGATGTCGAGATCGGTGGGCAGCTCGCGGTACCCCATCGCGCGACGCTCCGCCGACGTCAGCGACCACACGTCGTCCTCGGCCTCGGGAGGGAGTTCGTATCCCTTCTCGATGCCGCGCATGCCCGCCGCGAGCAGCAACGCGAACGACAGGTACGGGTTGCACGCGGAGTCCGGGGTGCGGATCTCCACCCGGCGCGACGACGCCTTGTTGGGCGTGTACATCGGGACACGGACCAGAGCCGAGCGGTTCGACGGTCCCCAGCACGCCGCGGTCGGCGCTTCGCCGCCGTGCACGAGACGCTTGTAGGAATTGACCCACTGGTTGGTGACGGCGCTGATCTCGCCGGAATGCTCGAGGATGCCGGCGATGAACGCCTTGCCGGTCGCCGAGAGCTGCAGCGGGTCGTCGGGGTCGTGGAAGGCGTTGGTCTCGCCCTCGAACAGCGACATGTGGGTGTGCATGGCCGAGCCCGCGTGCTCGCGGAACGGCTTCGGCATGAAGGTGGCGCGCACGCCCTCCTGCATCGCGATCTCCTTGACCACGTAGCGGAAGGTCATGACGTTGTCCGCCATGGACAGCGCGTCGGCGTATCGCAGGTCGATCTCCTGCTGGCCGGGAGCCGTCTCGTGGTGGCTGAACTCCACCGAGATACCCATCGACTCGAGCGCGTCGATGGCGTGGCGCCGGAAGTGCGGGGCGGACCGGTGGACGGACTGGTCGAAGTAACCGCCCGTATCGGCGGGCACCGGCGGGGCACCTTCTTCGCCGTTCTCCACGAGGAAGAACTCGATCTCGGGATGCACGTAGCAACTGAAGCCGAGGTCGGACGCCTTGTTGAGCTGACGCCGCAGCACGTGCCGCGGATCGGCCCAGCTGGGCGTTCCACCCGGCATGGTGATGTCGCAGAACATGCGCGCGGAGTACTGGTGGCCCCGGTCGTCGGTCCACGGCAGCACCTGGAAGGTTGTCGCGTCGGGGCGGGCGACCATGTCGGCTTCCGAGATCCGGGAGAATCCCTCGATCGCCGAACCGTCGAACCCGATGCCCTCTTCGAAGGCTCCCTCGAGTTCGGCCGGGGCGATCGCCACGGATTTCAGGGTGCCGACGACGTCGGTGAACCAGAGACGAACGAACCGAATGTCGCGCTCTTCGAGGGTGCGGAGCACGAACTCCTTCTGGCGATCCATATCCGCGAGAGTAGGCATCATCCGTTAATTCCGTGTTACATACGCGCGTTGGGACAGTGGCGTGTCGCTCACATCGTGCCGGATTCAGCAGTGAGGATCGGTTTCGGGGACCTCGAGATCGATCAAATACCTGGTCACAGCGTCGTCGACGCATTTCTCGCCGTCGAGCACGACCGTGTGCTGGGTCCCGTCGAAACTCAGCAGCGCACCGCCGAGATGACCCGCGAGCTCGACTCCCGCGAGATACGGGGTCGCGGGATCGGCGGTGGTGGACACCACGAGCACGGGAGCCAGACCGGACAGGTCCGCATCCTCGCCGTCCACGGTGGGCGGGACGCGCCAGAAAGCACACGTGTCGAGAGCGGCGGAACCGTTGCCGCGCCCGTCGTCGAGGAACGGCGCCGCCTCACGGAACCGGGTGTCGAGTTCTCCGGCGAGCACCCGGTCGGTGACGGGTACGTCGTCGACGCATCGCACCGCGTCGAACGCGGCGGTGATGTTGCTGTAGGTGCCGTCGTCGCCGCGGCCCTCGTACAGGTCGGCGAGCCGCAGGAGCGTGTCGCCGGTACCGCTGCTCGCAAGCGAGTCCAGTCCGCCGCGCAACGAGCCCCACAAGGTCGGTGAGTACAGCCCCTGCTGGACCCCGGTGATCGCGTCGCCGTAGCTCAGGCCGCGGGGGTCGGTGGTGGGCGCGGGTGTGTCGAGCAGCGGGCCGACGAGGGCGCGGAACCGGTCCACTGCCGCCGCAGGATCGTCGCCGAGCGGGCATCCGTCGTAGTCGGCGCAGTAGCGCGCGAACTCCTCGAACGCGCGCTGGAAGCCCTCCGCCTGCAACACGATCTCCTCGACGGGATCCTGGTCCGGGTCGATGGCACCGTCGAGCACCATCGCCCGCACCCGGTCGGGAAACGCTGCGGCGTACTCCGCGCCGAGCCTGGTGCCGTACGAGTAGCCGAGGTAGGTGAGCTGATCGTCGCCGAGCACCCCGCGCACGACATCCATGTCGCGCACCACCTCGCGGGTGCCGACGTGCGCCAGCACCTCCGGCCCGGTGCGCTCGGCGCACAGATCCGCGTACTCCCGATTGAGTTTCTCGGCTCGCGCGATGCCCTCACTGGTGGTGTCGCCGGGGTCGAGGGCGCGATCGGCGTCGGTCTCGGCGTCCGTGCGGCACACGATCTGCGGATCCGAGGCGCCGATTCCCCGCGGATCCATCCCGATGACGTCGAAGTGCTCCGCGAGCGGGGTGCCTTCTCCTGCCAGCGCGAGCGACAACCCCGACGCGCCCGGCCCGCCGGGGTTCGTCAGCAGTGAACCGATCCGGTCCCCGCCGGCCCGGGACCGCGACAACGCGAGCGAGACGGTCTGTTCGTCGGGATCGTCGTAATCGAGCGGCACCGTGATCCGGGCGCACTCCACACCGTTGAGGGCAAGGTAGCGACCGTCGGCCCCGTATCCCGCGCACGACTCCCACCGCACCGCCTGGCGGTAGAACTTCTCGAGTTCGCCCGGCACCGCGACATCCGACGGCGGCTGCGTGCTGTTGCCCGGCGCCGAGCAGCCCAGGACGGCGAGACCTGCGACAACGGCGAGCGACATGAGGCGGAGAACGTGCATACGGGGGGAAATCGACACCCGACGATCGTCCCATGAGCCGACAGAGCGCCGACGCTGTGACCAATCGCACCGCCACGTGGTGTTTGTGCAGCGACCTGCGGTGGCAGACTGAGACGGTCATCACCCAACCCGGGGACCCCTAGGGCCTCGAGGCAGAAAGGGACAGCGATGTCCGACAACATGACGTCCGTATACGGCGGCGCCGCTCCCGCCGATACCCCCAAGCGCAAGACTCGAGTCCATCACCTGCAGGCGATGAAGGCCGAAGGCCGCCGCTGGGCGGAACTGACCGCCTACGACTACTCCTCGGCCCGAATCTTCGAAGAAGCCGGGATCCCGGTCCTCCTCGTGGGCGACTCCGCAGCGAACGTCGTCTACGGCTACGACACCACCGTTCCGGTCACCGTCGACGAACTGCTCCCCCTGGTCCGCGGCGTCGTGCGGGGCGCGCCGCACGCTCTCGTCATCGCGGACCTGCCGTTCGGTAGCTACGAAGCGTCTCCCGAACAGGCTCTCGCGACGTCCATCCGGTTCATGAAGGAAGGCGGCGCCCACGCCGTCAAGCTCGAAGGCGGCGAACGGGTCGCCCCGCAGATCGCGGCGATCACCGCGGCCGGCATCCCCGTGCAGGCGCACATCGGTTTCACCCCACAGTCGGTCAATACGCTCGGCGGGTTCCGCGTCCAGGGCCGCGGTGACGGTGCCGAGCAGCTCGTCGCCGACGCGATGGCGGTTCAGGAAGCCGGCGCATTCTCCGTCGTGATGGAGATGGTGCCTGCCGAACTGGCCGGTCAGGTCACGGGCAAGCTCACCATCCCGACGGTCGGCATCGGCGCCGGAAGCGAATGCGACGCTCAGGTTCTCGTGTGGCAGGACATGGCGGGCTACACCAGCGGCAAGACCGCGAAGTTCGTCAAGAAGTTCGGTGCTGTCGGGGACGAACTGCGTCGCGCAGCGTCCCAGTACGCGCACGAGGTCGCCGAAGGCACGTTCCCCGGTCCCGAGCATTCGTTCTGAGCAGACGCCCTAGGCACAAACGACAAGCCCTTCCTGCGGTGCGCCGCGGAAGGGCTTGCCGTTGTGTGACGTTCGTCCCCCGGTTCCGGCGGGGCGGCCTCACCACCCCATCAGGATTCGGTGGCACACTCGACGGCGACCACGACGCGAGCCCCGACAGACGAGGTGTACATCCATGAACCGATTCCGACAGGTGCCGGTTGCGGCCGCCGTCGCAGCCGCCATGATCGGCGTTCTCGGGGCATGCGCTCCGGCGCCCGAGTCCGGGCAGACCGGTTCCAGCACAGAACTGTCGTCGTCCACCCAGGCGACCTCCTCGGCGACGCGATCTCCGCAGTCCGGTGGGGCAGGCGTCACCGACGCTCAGGCGGAAGACCTGTGCACCCGGCTGGAGGCGCAACTGTCGCCGTGGCGCACGTACACCCCGTCGGTCGGCCGCGGTGGGCTCAACATCCTCATCGGCGAATGGGCCGGGGCCAACGGCGTCGACCTTCTCGCACTTGCCGGTGATCGGGGACGGATCGACACGATCACGTCCGAGCAGTGCCCCGAGGTGCGGCAGGAAGCGGTCACCGCACTCGAAATCCCCGATCTCGCATCCGGTCTCGTCGGCTTCTGATGAACGAGCGCCGCGAGCTGTATCCGCCGCTGGAACCGTACGAGCAGGGCATGCTCGACGTCGGTGACGGTCAGCACCTGTACTGGGAGGTCAGCGGTAACCCCGCGGGCAAGCCGGCGGTGTTCCTGCACGGCGGGCCCGGCGGCGGCGTGTCGCCGATGCAGCGCCGGTTCTTCGATCCCGATGCCTACCGCATCGTGTTGTTCGATCAGCGCGGGTGCGGCCGATCGCTCCCGCACGTCGCAGACGGGGCAGACCTGTCGGTCAACACGACCGACCATCTGGTCGCCGATATCGAACGGCTGCGCACTCACCTGGGTGTGGAGCAGTGGCTCGTCTTCGGTGGCTCGTGGGGATCGACCCTGGCGCTCACCTACAGCCAGCGACACCCCGACCGCGTCACCGAACTGGTGTTGCGCGGAATCTTCCTGCTGCGGCGCAGCGAGATCGACTGGTACTACAACGGCGGTGCGGGAGAGGTGTTCCCCGATCTGTGGGAGGGATTCACCGCACCACTCGCCGCGGCGGAACCCGGGGAGCATCCCGTCGACACCTATCACCGTCTGCTGCACTCCCCCGACCCGGACGTGGCACTGGACGCCGCGATCGCATGGTCGACGTGGGAAGGCGCCACGAGCACGCTGCTACCCCATCCCGACCGCGTCGCGGAGACCTCCGAACCCCGGTTCGCCCTCGCGTTCGCGCGGATCGAGAACCATTACTTCTACCACCGGGGTTTTCTCGAGGACGGTCGGATTCTGCGCGACGCGCATCTGCTGCACCGCATTCCCGGGGTGATCGTGCAGGGCCGCTACGACGTAGTGTGTCCGGCGCGCAGCGCATGGGATCTGCATCGGGCCTGGCCGCAGTCCGATCTGCGCATCGTCGACGATGCCGGTCACGCGGCAACCGAACCCGGTATCACCCATGAACTCCTGGAGGCCACGGACCGGTTCCGGTAGTCCGCCGCCGGTTCAGGCGGGCAACCGCCCGAAACCGACCACGGCGCCGTCGCCCTCCCAATCGAGGGTGTGGACGCGAACCTTACCGAACTCGTTGCCGCCCACGGTGGTTGCGGTGCTGCCCTCCACCGCGATTACGATGTTGGTGTGTTCACGCTGCCCGAAACCCAGTGAGCTGTGGTAGAGCACCACGTCGCCGACGGCGGGGCGGTAGCCCGATCCGGAGGGTTCGAAGCGGCCGGTCTGCTCGTAGTACTCCCCGAGCGTGTACACCCCCGGGATACGCCAGTGACCGGAATGCGGATTAGCCAGAGGCACACCGGCTTCCCGCATGATCCAGCTGACGAAGTCCGCACACCACGGTTCCCGGACGCCCTCGGAGTAGAACGTCCCGGGCCGTTGCGCGTTGTGCTGATCCTCGAGCAACTCGACGATCCGACCCTGCGTCGGCGACAGCGCCGACGTGTCCACGTCCGGGAACGATGCACTGTCCCAGGGGAACAACCTGTTGGGGGCACTCCACCACACGGTCGCGGCAACAAGAGCCACGGCGACCACCACGACCGCCGTGATCGTCGCGAGCGGTCGGCGCCCGACGGTCCGTTCAGGGTTCACAGGCGAACTGCACTCTCCGGGACGCCGGGTCGGCGAGTACCAGGCGGACCGTGACGCGCTGTCCCTCCGCGGGTGCGCCGGTGCATTGCGCGATCACCGTCTCCGACGGGATGAAGATCTCGGCGTCGCGTCGCTCGGTGGCGTCTTTCAGGACCGTGGCGTCGAAGGTTTCCCCCACCCGCGACGACAGCACGACCGCTTCGGCGAGGTCGATGCACGCGCGCCCGACCTTGCCGGCGAGCGAATCGGACGAGGACATGATCTTCGGCAGCAGACCCAGGGTGTCGCGCACATCGCCGGGCAACTCGGTACCCGAGGACACCGCAAGGCACACCTCGGTGGCGTAGCGGTCGGACAGCCGGCGCAGCGGCGCGGTGACATGCGCGTAGGCGGCGCCGATCGCGCCGTGCACCGTCAGTTCCGGCAGTTCCCCGTCGAATGCGACGTAGGACGCGCCGCGCAGCAGCGTCGGCGCCTCGCTCATGAGAACGAGCGTGGTGGGCAGATTCGCGTCGAGACCGGCGAGGAAGGCGCCCACCGACATGTCGCCCGGCCACTCGACGCCCAGCGAACAGGCGGTTCGGCGGAGAGAAGCGACAGCGTCGGGATCGGCGGGCGGCAACGTGCGCAGCAGCCCGGTCTTCGCGTCGATCATGATGCGCGCCGCGCACATTCCGGTCAGCAACGACACATGCGAATTCCAGTCGTCGGCCTCGGTGCGCGGTTCGATGTCGAGTCGCCAGCCGTCACCGTCTTCGACCACGTCCTGCTCGGGGAGTCTCAGTTCGATCGCGCCCCGTGCCCGCGCCGCGACTTCGCGTAACCGCCCGAACTCGGGTAGCGCCGCGATCGACGGATGGAGGGTGCCCGCATCGGCATCGCGCTGCACACCGGCATAGTCGAGTCGCGCCACCGAGCGGACGCGGGCCCGCGACACGGAGATTGCGACGGGCTCTGCGTACTCGTCCATCTCGATGCGCCACAACACGGCCGGTCGCACCGCACCCGGGAGCAGACTGGCCGCGTTCTCCGACAACACCCGCGGGTGCAGCGGCACCGACCCGTCGGGAAGGTAGAAGGTCTGCGCGCGGCGGTGCGTCTCGAGATCCAGCGCACCGCCGGGTTCGACGACCGCGTACACGTCGGCGATCGCGTAGTGGAGCACGAATCCGGTGTCGGTGCGCTCGAGGTGGAGTGCCTGGTCGAGGTCCATCGAACCGGGTGGATCGATCGTCACCACGGGCAGATCTGTGCGATCGTCGCGCTCCGAAGCGAATCTGTCGGTCGCCCTCCGGGCCTCTGCGAGCGCCTCGTCGGGGAATTCGTCGACGAGGCCGAACTCGGCGCGGACACCGGTGAAATCGATCTCCGGTGCGACGACGATGGGTGTGGTCACCAAAGCGGCGGGGCTCCTCGTCGCGCGATCACTTGTTCCATTCGTCGTCCGCGTCGTCGGCTGCCTTGTTGCGGGCGGCAGCGATGTCGAGGGCCCGCATGGCGGTCTCCCGGTCGGGGTACGGACCCATGCGGCTGAGGGCGCTGGGATCTTTGCCCTGGGTCACCTTGCCGGTCTTCACATCGAAATACCAACCGTCGTCACTCATGGCCCCAGTGTGCCCGAACAGCGGCGCGATACCCGGTATATCGGGCGCGGTTTCGGCGAAACTCGGCTACCGGCGCAGCTGGTAGCGTCGGCCGGACCACAAGATCGTCACCGACCGAAGGAGATCACACGTGTCGTACATCCTTTTCGATGCGCTGCTGCCCTATGTAGGCCCCGAGTCCGCCTCGTACTGGGCGCATCTGCTGGTCGTCGGACCGCTCTGACCGACTCCCGGCGGCGGCGATGCCGTCGACCGACCGGGGCGAGCACGCGCGTCGGCGGGGTGGGACAGGAATGCAGGGCGGACGAGTCGGCCTGTAAGCCGGATCCTGTCCCCCGCCGAAGCGGGGTGGCGACCATCCATCTGGGCACACCGTTGCCGGGTACCTCGAGCGGTTCACCCGCAGGCTCGGGCGAGCAGCCCTCGAGCACCTGCGCAGACGCACCGCGCAGCGATGCGACCTTCAACCTTGCTCCGGGCGGGGTTTACCTAGCCACCCCGGTCACCCGGGGTGCTGGTGCGCTCTTACCGCACCGTTTCACCCTTACCTGCCCGCGAGGGGCAGGCGGTCTGTTTTCTGTGGCACTGTCCCGCGAGTCACCTCGGGTTGCCGTTAACAACCGCCCTGCTCTGTGGAGTCCGGACTTTCCTCGACGCAGGGCCTGACACCGTCCGGTGCCGGTTCCCTGTTCCGCGGTCGCCCGGCCAACTCGTCCGCCCGGACAGCGTAGCGCGCGCCCGCGGGGATACGACGCACGGACCCCGTGCCGTCTGCCGCCGTGCGACCCCGCCTATCGCCCTCCCGGCCCGCCGCGGGAGAACTACCGTGAACCGCATGACTCGGTACGTGGCTTTCCTGCGCGGGATCAACGTCGGCGGTATCCGGATCAAGATGGCCGATCTGGCGGAGTTGTTCTCCGCGGCGGGACATCGCGACGTCCGCACCGTGCTCGCGTCGGGCAATGTGCTGTTCGACTCCGACGACGATGCCGCGTCGCTGAAACCCGCCCTCGAAAGCGCGCTGACCGAGCGCTTCGGGTACGACGCCTACACCTTTGTCGTCGAGCAGTCCCGGGTGGCGGACATCGTGGCGGCCTACCCCTTCGGAGACCGCGAGGACCGGCATTCCTATGTGGTGTTCGTGTCCGACCCCGATGTTCTCGACGCCCTGGCCGCGGATGCGGACCGTCTCGACAGTGACGTCGAGTGCGCCGCACCGGGTGCGGGGGTCCTGTACTGGCAGGTCGAGAAGGGCAGCACACTGGACAGCGCGCTGGGGAAGAAGCCCGGGTCCGGTCGGTACAAGGCGGTCACCACCTCTCGAAATCTGAAAACACTCCGCAAGTTGCTGTGACTTGTCACCACAAGTAAGCAAATCCTCGGACGTCCTCGTAAGTGCAGTTACCCTCCCCGGGGGCCGCAGTCGCGGCACATGAATCCGGACTCGAAGGACACACATGCGGATTGCCGCACGACTGCCTGCCGCAGCCGCTCTCGCAGGATTCTCCCTCGGCGCGACGACCACCGCAGCCGCCCAGCCGGCGGTGCCCGGCCCCGCCGCACAGGCGGACGACTTCTACGCCACGCCCGACCTGAGTTCCGGTTCGCCGGGAGACGTACTGCGCACTGCCCCGTCGGTCGCCGCAATCATCCCCGGCACCCCCGCCGTGCTCGACGCCTCGGTTACCCGCGTGATGTATCGCAGCACCAGCGCCACCGACAAGCCTGTCGCCGTCGTCGGCACCGTGATGGTCCCGGCACTGCCGTGGGACGGCGACGGCCCTCGGCCCACCGTCGTGGTCGGGCCCGGCACTCAGGGCATGGGCGATCAGTGTGCCCCGTCCAAGCTCATGGTCTTCGGCCAGGAGTACGAGCACCTCCAGATCGGTCCGCTCCTCGCGCGCGGCTACGCGGTCGCGGTCACCGACTATGAAGGGCTCGGCACCGCCGGAGTCCACCCCTATCTCAACCGCGCTTCTCAGGGGCACGCGATGCTCGACCTCGCCCGCGCTACCCGGTCGCTGGGAACTCTCGGTGTGGATGAGGACGGCCCGATCGCCTTCTGGGGTTATTCGCAGGGCGGTATGGCTGCCGCCTCCGCCGCCGAACTCGCCTCGACCTACGCCCCGGAACTGCCGGTCGCCGGTGCGGTCGCGGGATCACCGCCCGCGTCGCTGAGGGATCTGGCGGTCGCAGGCGACGGTTCGTTCTTGTCGGGTGGCATCGGCTGGGTCGTCAACGGGTTCGTCTCCGCGTACCCGCAGCACGCCGACGACATGCTGGCGGTGTTCAATCCCGCGGGCCTCGATATTCTCGGCCGCGCCGAAAAGGCGTGCGTGTTCGACGCACCGCTGCTCGACCCGTTCTCCTCGACCACCCGGTACACCGTTGACGGCCGGCCGATCGTCGAGCATCTCTCGGAGGAGCCGTGGGCCTCGCTCGTGGCCGAACAGGAACTCGGCAACCGGACCCCGTCCGCTCCGGTGTTCGTGGCGCAGGCCACCGGGGACGATTTCGTGCTCGTGTCGGGCGTCGACACGATGGTCGGCAAGTGGTGCCTCACCGGAGCGACCGTCACCTATCAGCGATACGACGTTCCCCCGGCGTTCACCAAGACAGGATTCGGGCACGTCGTCGGACTTTTCCCCGCTCTGGTGGAGGGCATGGACTGGCTGGACCAGCGATTCGCCGGCGTCCCCGCGACAACGACCTGCGGCGCGTAAGGAAAGTTCGAAAAAAGCTCGGCGGCCGGTAACGCCTCACCGATCGCAGCGATACATGATGTGAGTGGCCACGCAGGCACCCCCCGACATGCCTGCGCGGCCACTCTTTTCATCGCTGCTCCCGTGAACCGGGATATCGCGTGTTACAGATGCGAAGTGTCGTTGACCAGACGCACCGAGGATCCGCCGTCCGGATAGAACTCCGCGGTGCTGAGCGACGCCAGGTCCAGGTGCAGCCGGTACAGCAGGGACGGACCCGAATCCAGCGCGAGCCGCAGGAAGGTCTTGATCGGAGTGACGTGGGAGACGACGAGTACGGTCACTCCCCCGAACTCCGACACCAGATCGTCTCGCGCGGCGGCAATCCGCGTGTGGACCTCGTCGAAACTCTCGCCACCGGGCGGACGCACCGAGGTGTCGCCGAGCCACGCGCGGTGAATGTCCGGGTCGCGCTGGGCGGCCTCACCGAACGTGAGGCCCTCCCACTCGCCGAAATCCGTCTCGATCAGGCCGTTGTGCACCGTCACGGGCAGATCCAGGGCGTCCGCGGCCACGGTGGCGGTTTCGCGGGCGCGGCCGAGCGGTGACGACACCACGGCGGCGACGCCTCCTCGTGCCGCGATCCGGCGCGCGGCGGCAACGGCCTGTTCACGACCGAGTTCGGTGAGCGGCGGGTTGCCCCGCCCCGAGTAGCGGCGTTCCACCGACAGCGGTGTCTGGCCGTGCCGCAACAGCAGGAGCCGTGTCGGCGAACCGGTCGCGCCCGTCCAGCCCGGCGCCGTGGGTGCCGGAGTCGTCGCGGCCGGCGGAGTCGTCGCCGCGACCGAAGGCGACGAGGACGACTCTGCGAGGACGAGCGTCTCCTCGCCGGAGACGAGTGCCTCGGCAGCGGCGTCCATGGCCACATTCGCAAGACGGTCGGCGTACGCGTTCTCGGCGCGTGGAATCCACGTGTAGTCGACACGGCGGAACTTCGCCGCCGTCTCCCGCGCCGCCGCGGCGAGCGGAACCATGTCGGGATGCTTGATCTTCCAGCGGCCCGACATCTGCTCCACGACGAGCTTGGAATCCATACGGACGTCCACCTCGTCCGCCCCGAGTTCCGCGGCGGCGGTCAGCCCCGCGAGCAGTCCCCGGTATTCGGCGACGTTGTTGGTGGCCCGCCCGATGCTCGCGTGCCGCTCGGCGAGGACGGTCCGATGGTCGGCGTCGAACACCACGGCACCGTAGCCCGCCGGTCCCGGATTTCCTCTCGAGCCGCCGTCCGCTTCGACGACGACCCGGGTCACAGTCCGGATTCCTTGGTGCGCACCAAGATCGAGTTGCACTCCGGGCATCGCACGAGCGCGTCGGCAGGTGCGGCCGCGATCCGGGCGATCTCGCCCCGGTCGAGCTCGAGGCGGCAGGCACCGCAGCGGCGTCCCTGCAGCAGTGCCGCGCCGATGCCGGTCTGTTCGCGCTGCTTTTCGTACAACGCCACCAGGTCCTCGGGCAGCGCACCGATCAGGGCCGCGCGGTCGCTGCGGCACCGCTGCTCGGCGACGTCGATGTCGGCGAGGGCTTCGTCACGAGCGCGGGTCGCGTCGGCGAGCTGATCGTCGATCTGCGAGACCTGCGCCCCGGCGTGATCGTGGTCGCCCTTCGACGCCTCGCGACGTTCCATCACCTCGAGGAGGTCGTCCTCGAGCGCCCCCTGACGGCGTTCGAGGCTTCCGAGTTCGTGCTGCAGTTCCGTGAGCTGCTTCGAGCCGACCGACCCGCTCTCGAGCATCGTCCGATCGCGCTGTGCACGCATGCGCACCGCTTCGATCTCCCCTTCGAGCTTGCGGATGTCGCGATCGAGATCGTCGAGGATGATCTCGACGGCCACGGCCGCATCCTTACGCGCGTTGCGGTCGGACTGGAGCCGGTCCACCGTCTGCTGTTCCGGCAGGGTGCGACGGCGGTGCGCAAGGCGATTCAGCTCCGCGTCCACGGCGGCGAGAGACAGAAGCTTGGACTGCACTGCGGATTCGACGTTCACTCGGGTGGTTCCTGCTTTCGGTGGGGCCTCGATGGGCGGGGATGACGGACAGCCCCGGAGACGGGTCGTAGCTGATTACGGTACCGCGCGCACCGCGGCGGTCGTCCACGGATCGGTTCGCAACCGGCTCACCCGCGCCTGCCAGCCGTCCCGGCCGGCGAATGCCGCGTCGAGAACGTCACGTGCCTGAGCGCACCACGGATACTCGCTCGCCCAGTGTGCGACATCGACGAGTGCGGGACCCCCGGCGCGCAGGTGCTCGTCGGCGGGGTGGTGCCGGAGGTCCGCTGTGACGTAGGCATCCACGTCGAGCGCCGCGACCGCGCCGAGGAACGAATCGCCCGATCCCCCGCACACCGCGACGCTCCGGATCGGCCGCTCCGGGTCGCCTGCGGCGCGTACTCCCCACACGGTGGCGGGCAGGGCCGCGGCCACCGACTCGGTGAACTCGGCGAGCGTCATCGTCTCGGGTAGCTCCCCGACCCGCCCCAGCCCGCGAGCACTCGGGAGTTCGGCGAGTTCGAGCACGTCGAACGCCGGTTCCTCGTAGGGATGGGCGGCGCGCAGGGCGGCGAGCACCCGGGAGCGGGAACGTCGCGGAGCGATCACCTCGATACGAGCTTCCTCGACGTGCTCGAGTTCCCCGAGGACGCCGAGTGCGGGATCGGCTGCGCCGACGGGACGGAACTGGCCGGTGCCGGAAGTGGTCCAGCAGCACTCCGTGTAGTTGCCGAGCGCTCCCGCACCGGCATCGAACAACGTCTGCCGGACGCTGTCGGCGGAACCGGACGGCACCATCACCACCCATTTGTCCGTGGCCGGTTCGGGCTTGGCCTCGAGCGGTCGCAGTCCGGTCAGCCCGAGTGCCTCGGCGAGGGCGTCGGACACGCCGGGATTCGCACGATCGGCATTGGTGTGCGCGGTGAACAACGCGCAGCCCCCGCGGATGAGCCGGTGGATCAACGCGCCTTTCGGGGTGTGCGCGCCCACCGTGTCGACGCCGCGCAGCAGCAGCGGGTGGTGGACGAAGAGCAACTGCGCACCCCACTCGAGTGCCTCGTCGACGACATCGGCGGTGGCGTCGACTGCGAGGAGCACCTTGTGGACCGGGTCGGCGGGGTCGCCCGCTACCAGTCCGACGGAGTCCCACCCTTCGGCCAGCGACGGTGGATACGCGGTATCGAGTACGTCGATCACCTCACGCAGCGACGGCGCAGTCACGTGTCCTCCTGGGTTGTCTCGGCTGTCCCGACGACCCTACGCGGCGCGGTGTGCCCGAACCGAGGACAATGGATGCGTGACCCTTCTCGTCGAACCACAGCCACTGCTCCTGCCCGCCCCGGTTGTCCTGTTCGACCTCGACGGAACGCTCACGGACTCGGCGACCGGCGTGATCAACGGATTTCTCCACGCGGCCGACACCGTCGGATTCGCTCCACCCACGGGCAACCTCCACCGACTGCTGGGTCCGCCCATGCGCGACAGCCTGCTCGCACTCGGGCTCGACGAGGACCGGATCGCCGCAGGGATCGAGGCGTACCGGGAGTACTACTCGGCGACAGGCTGGGCCGAGAACGCGGTGTTCGACGGCGTCGAACCCCTGCTCGACGCCGTGCGCGCCGCAGGGAGCCGCCTCGCGGTCGCGACATCGAAGTCGGAGTCCTTCGCCGAACGCATCCTGGACCACTTCGGGCTCGCGCCGTACTTCGAGTTCATCGGCGGGGCGAGTGACGACGGAACGCGGCGCGCGAAATCCGATGTCGTCGCGCACAGCCTCGAAGCCCTCGGTATCCGGCCGGTCGAAGCAGGGACCACCGGCGTCGTGATGGTCGGTGACCGCGAGCACGACATCCACGGCGCGGGACGCTGGGGCATACCGACGGTCTTCGTCGAATGGGGTTACGGCGACGCCACCGAGGGGCAGGCCGCCGCCCGCATCGCGACCAGTGTCGACGAACTTCGCGAGGTGCTCACGGGTGGCCGCTGACGACGACGTGCTCCACGTGACGTTCGTGTGCACCGGCAACATCTGCCGGTCTCCGATGGCCGAGAAGATCTTCGCCGAGCACGTGCGCCGCGAAGGACTCGGCGACCGGGTGCGGGTGAGCAGCGCCGGCACGCACGGCTGGCATGTCGGCGCCGAGGCCGACCCGCGGACGAACGCGGTGCTGCAGCGGCACGGGTACCCGACCGGGCATGTCGCGGCCGAACTCGGACCGTCGCATCTTTCCGCAGACCTGGTGGTGTCGATGACCACCCACCACGATCGGGCGGTGGCGCACCTGGGTGTCCCGGCGGAGCGGCGCGTCCTGCTGCGATCGCTGGACCCGGATGCCGACGGCGATTCGGTGCCCGATCCGTACTACGGCGGGCTCCCCGAGTTCGAGCAGGTCCGCGACCAGATCGAGGGTGCGATTCCCGCGCTGCTCGACTGGGTGCGGCAGCAGTGAGACCTACCTCACCGTCTACCGTGGACACGTGCGCCGATTGACGTTTCTCCTCCGTCCCAGCTGGCTGGTCCTGGCCCTGGTGGTCGGCGGCTTCGCCTACGCGTGCTTCACCGTCCTCGCCCCGTGGCAGCTGGGTAAGAACACCAGCACCGAGGAACGTAACGATCGTCTCGCCGCGTCCATGTCCGAGGATCCGGTGCCGGTCGGTGACCTTCTCGCCGGCCCCGGCCCCACGGTGGACGACGAGTGGCGACGGGTCGTGGCCCAGGGTTCGTATCTCCCCGACTCCGACGTACTCGTGCGGCTGCGCAACATCGACGGCCGTCCCGCCTACGAAGTCCTCACTCCGTTCGAGTTCGACGACGGGCGGATGATCCTCGTCAACCGCGGTTTCGTCCGCCCGGTGCAGGGCACCGCGGTACCCGAGGTCCCGCCCGCACCGGCCGGAGACGTCTCCCTCGACGCTCGGATCCGGATGTCGGAGGGCACCGTGGCCGGCAAGGACCCGTTCACCGACGCGGGATATCAGCAGGTCTACTTCATCGACGCCCCGCAGGTCGCGCAGGTCACCGGGCTTCCGCTCGAGGACGTCTACCTCCAGCTCGACGACGGTCAGCCCGGCGGACTCGGCACCATCCCCTTGCCACAGCTCGACGCCGGCCCCTACCTCTCCTACGGTCTCCAGTGGCTCGCGTTCGGCATCATGGCGCCGCTCGGTCTCGGCTACTTCGTGTGGGCAGAACTCCGCGAACGCCGGAAGGCGAAGGCCGCGACGATCGCCGGGCCGGATGCCGACGCCTCGGACACCGCGAAGTCGGACAGCCGCGGTTCGGACCTCCGTAAGTCGGAGAGCACTGCGCTCACCGACGATGCTGACGACACCGTGCCCGCCGGCACCGCACCGGCCGACGCGCCGGCTCCTGCAGCGCCGCCGTCCCGTGAAGACAAGCTCGCCGACCGTTACGGACGGTCCCGGTGACAGGCTGGGCCGACCGCACGTCTGCCGACCGCATTTCCGCCGACCGACTTTCCGAGGAGCCCTGATGTACGCCACGGTCGAGGACTACCTGGCGGACAAGGACCCGGCCGCAATCGAGGCGTTCCTGCGATTCCGCACGATGGTTCTCGACCTCGGTGACGACATCGAGGAGCGCGTGCACGCGTCGGAGATCTCGTGGTCCCGCGGCCGCACATTCGCTGCCGCATTCGTGTACGCCTCCAAGCTCGAAGTCGCCCTCGATCTTCCGCGGCGGGTGCACCACGCGGCTCTCCGTGAGGCGTTCCCGACCGGCCCGATCACCACCCACCGTTTGAGTCTCGCGGACGCCGCCGGGTTCGACGACCATCTGGCCGAACTCCTGCGCGAGGCCTACGACACGGCTGCGGAGCCCGGCCCGTAGCCGAACCGTCCGTTCTCCGGAGACAACACAACCGCCCCCTCACACGAGGGGGCGGTTGCCTTTTATGCCCGGATCTGGATTAAGGTAGCCTTACCGCACTAAGGATTGCCTTACCTCGGGTGGTGCGGGCCGTGTACTTCCCTTCAGCAGAATGTGAACTCAGTTGACGCGCACACTCCGGCGTTCTCACGCCCTGCCCCTCGTTCTTGCGCCGGCACTTCTCGTTGCAGCATGCGGCGGGTCGAGCACGGCGGCAGAGTCGGCTCCGGGACCGTCCTCGGCCCGATCGCTCACCATCGCCGCCTCCAAGGACTCCGGGCCCCTCAACATCTTCGCCGGCCAGACGGACCAGATGACCGAGCTGATCTACGACAAGCTTCTGTCGCCGTCCCCCTACGTCGCCGACCCCCAGCCGTGGCTGGCCACCGACGTCCGCCAGGTCGACGCGACCACCTGGGAGGTCGACCTCCGCGACGACGTCACCTGGCACGACGGTGAAGCGTTCACGGCAGACGATGTCGTCTTCAGCTTCCACTACATGCACGCCGCCCCCACCGGTCGCTACACCCACCACGTCAACGACACGCCGTCCATCTCCGCGGTCGACGCCGTGGACGAGGACTCGGTCCGCTTCGTGTGCGACTACTCGTGCCCCGAACTGGGCCCCGTCACACTCGCGGACCTGCCGATCATCCCCGAGCACGTGTGGTCGAAGGTCGACCCTGCCGAGGCCAAAGCCGTCACCGACCTTCCGGTCGGCACCGGACCGTTCGTGCTCGTCGACTACAGCCCGACCAGCGGGTACCGCTTCGAGGCGAACGAGGACTACTTCGCGGGTACCCCGACCGTCGACGAACTCGTCATGCCGGTCATCGAAGACAACGCCGCCGCGTTCACCGCGCTCAGCTCCGGCCAGATCGACGCCGCCGACCGCGCGCTCACACCCGAACTCGTGGACCGCTTCACCGCCTCGAACGACATCGGCGTGATCACCGTCGCGCCGCTCAGCTACCCGGAACTCAAACTGAACTTCGCCCGGGAACCGTTCGCACAGGCCGACTTCCGCGCGGCGCTGAACCTCGCGGTCGATCGCGACCAGTTGCTCGACGTCGTCGGACTCGGCCAGGGCCGTCCCGGCACACAGGGCTACGTCCATCCCGACGCGCCGTTCGCCGACCCCGACGCCTCGACCCCCTACGACGCCGAGCAGTCCACAGCACTGCTCGACCGCCTCGGCTGGACCGACCGTGACGGCGACGGCACCCGGGAGAATCCCGCCGGCGAACCGGCGACCTTCACCTTGGCCGTCAACGGTGGCAACGCGCCGCAGGTCCGCGCCGCCGAACTGCTCGTCGAGGACTTCGCCGAGATCGGCATCGCCGTCACCGTGACCCCGCTCGACTCCGGATCGTTCTCCGATGCGTCGTCCAAGAAGACCTACGACATGATGGTCACCACGAACAGCCCTCACGCAGTGGCCGATTCGACGCAGTTCATCATGTCGCACCGTTCCGGCAACCTGTGGAAGCACCCGGACCTCGCCTACCCGGAGTTCGACGCCCTGTACGACGCGTGGAAGGCCACCGAGACCAACGACGCGCGCATCGCCGCCATGCAGGACATGCAGAAGCTGTTCAACCGCCAGCCGACCGCCATCGCCCTGTACTACCCGGACGAGTACTGGGCCTTTCGCGCCGACACGTTCGGTGGATGGATCGAAACCCCGGGGTACGGCATCGTCCACAAGTGGTCGTTCCTGCCGGCGGACGTCGTCGAGGCAGCCAACGCACAAGCACCGCAGGACTGACCCATGACCGTCGTGCGTCGAGCAGGGCAATACGCGCTCGTGTTGTGGGCGGCGGTGACGCTGAACTTCGCGTTGCCCTACTTGGCGCCCGGCGATCCCGTCGAATACCTCTACGGCGGCGACCAGCAGGCCCTCGATCCCAAGTACATCGCGCAGATGCGCGCCGAGTACGGACTCGACCGGCCGATCCTCGAGCAATACCTCTCGTTCTGGTCGGGTCTGGGGCCCCGGGGGAGAGGCATCTCCGGGCAGCACCACCCGCCCCGGGGCGGCGTCCTGTGGGACAAGCTGCCCTGGACGGTTGCGCTGGTAGGTATCGGCACCCTCCTGGCGTTCCTCATCGGCACCCTGCTCGGTGCCTGGGCGGCCTGGCGCCGCGGCACCGGCAAGGAAACCGGAACCGTCGTCGGCATTCTCGTTCTCGATTCGATGCCCGGTTTCTTCATCGGAATGATCCTCATCGCGGTGTTCTCCGTGACCCTCGGCTGGTTCCCGTCCTACGGGGCAGCGGCCATCACCTCCACCGGCGGGGAATGGCTGCTCGAAGTCGCCTCGCGCATGGCGCTTCCCGTCGCCACGCTCACGATTGCCGGTGTCGGCGGGTTCTTCCTCATGACCCGGGCGTCGATGGTCGGGGTCCTCGACGAGCCGTTCATCCGGCTCGCGCGGGCGAAGGGCCTGAGCGAGTTCCGCGTCGCGGTCGGACACGCCCTGCGCAACGCGCTGCTGCCCGTCTACACCACCCTCACGCTCACCGTGGGCGTCCTGCTGTCCGGTGCGGTCGTCGTCGAATCCGTCTTCGCATATCCCGGTCTCGGCAAACTCACCTTCGACGCGGTCACCGCGCGGGATTATCCCCTGCTCCAGGGCGCATTCCTGCTCGCCACGGTCGGCATCGTCGCCGCGAACATCGTCGCCGACCTGACCTATCCCCTGCTCGATCCCCGGGTCCGTCGCGACCGGACCTCCGCCACGACTCACGAAGAGGTGACCGTGTGAGCATTCTCGGTACGAAGACACGGTCGCAGCGACTCGCAACGGCCGGCGCGGTAATCCTCGGAATCCTGGTGCTGTGCGCGCTGACCGCGCCGTGGCTCTCCCCCTTCGACCCGGCCGAGCGCGCGACACGGCCGTTCGCGTCTCCGTCCTGGCAGCACTGGCTCGGCGCCGACGACGTCGGGCACGACCTGCTGTCGATGCTGCTTCACGGCGCCCGTGTCTCCCTGTTCGTCGGTGTGGTCGCCGCAACCGTCGCCACCGCGATCGGCACACTCGTCGGTGTCGTCGCAGGCTATGCGCGCGGTGTCCTCGACACCGTTCTCATGCGCGCCGTCGACGTCGTGCTGTCCCTCCCGGTATTGCCACTGACCATCGTGATCGGCGTGTTCGCCGGTCCGGGCCTGCGCACCCAGATCATGGTCATCTCCGCCGTCCTCTGGGCCGGCATGGCCCGTGAACTGCGCGCGCAGGTCCTCACCCTGCGCGAGCGCGATCACATCCAGGCCCAGCGAGCGATGGGCGCGAGCGCGGGCTATGTGCTCCGCCGCCACATCGCACCCGCGGTGGTCCCACTCGTCGTTCCGCAGTTCGTCCTCGCCGTGAAGACGGCGATCCTGCTCGAGGCCTCGCTGTCGTTCCTCGGGCTCGGCGACATCTCGGCGGCCAGCTGGGGGTCGATGCTGTCGATGGCCCACTCCCGCAACGCGTTCCTGACCGATGCGTGGCTGTGGTGGGTCCTGCCGCCCGGCATCGCGATCGCGGTCACGGTGCTGGGGTTCGCGTTGCTCGGCAACGCCATCGAAGAGCGGACACGGCCGATCCTTCTACCGCGCAAAGCCTCTCGCCGGTCTCGTCTCCGGGCGGCGACCCCCGAGACCGTCGCCGACGACGTGCAGCACCCCCTGGTCGTCGACAACCTCACCGTCCGCTACGGCGCGGACGGACGCGGCGCCACCGGCGTGTCGTTCTCGATCGCACCCGGCGAACTGCTCGGCCTGGTCGGCGAATCCGGCAGCGGGAAGTCCACCGTCGCCGCCGCCACGGTGGGTTTGCTGCCGCCCGCGGCACGCATTGTGTCCGGGCGCGTGCTGGTGTCCGGCCGGGACGTCGCGGCCATGACGCCCGCGGAATTGCGCGCCGTGCGCGGCAACCGAATCGCTCTCGTTCCGCAGGAGGCCCTGAGCGCCCTGAACCCGGTGACGACCATCGGCTCTCAACTGGATGAAGCCGTCAGGGCACACCGTTCCTGCAGCCGCGCCGACGCGCGGGCACGCTCGCTCGACCTGCTGGCCCAGGTGGGTCTCGGTGCCGATCGGGCCGACGCCTACCCGCATCAACTGTCCGGGGGCATGCGGCAGCGTGTCGTCATCGCGATGGCATTGGCGAACGATCCGGACGTTCTGATCGCCGACGAGCCCACCAGCGGCCTCGACGTGCTCCGCGAAGCCGAAGTGCTCGCACTGCTCGACGACCTGAGAACCCGGCACTCGCTGGCGCTGCTGGTGGTCACCCACAACCTCCCGGTCATCGAGCGGATCGCCGACCGCATCGCCGTGATGAAGGACGGAGACCTGGTGGAGATCGGCCCGGTCTCGCAGATCACGGGAGCACCCGAACATCCCTACACCCGGCACCTCGTCGAATCCGCTCCCCGGCTCCGCCCCGCGCTGCTCGAGGCCGCACGGTGAGCCCGCTGCTCGACATCCGATCGCTGTCCGTGGTGTTCGACGGTGTCCCCGCCGTATCCGATGTCTCCCTGCGGGTCGCGGCGGGCGAATCGGTCGCCCTGGTGGGCGGTTCCGGCGCCGGGAAGTCCACGGTGGCGCGGGCGATCGCCGGACTGGTCACTCCGACCGCCGGCAGCATCGTCTTCGACGGTACCGACGTGACGACTGCCCGCGGACGGCAACGACGACAGGTGCGCCGCGACATGCACATGGTCTTCCAGGACCCGTACGCGTCGCTGCCACCCGGACTGCGGGTCCGGGACATCGTCGCCGAACCCATGGTGATCCACGGACTCGGTGGCCGTACCGAGCGGCGAGAAGCGGCGATCGCCGCTCTCGACGCCGTGCACCTCACACCGACGGCCCGTTATCTGGACCGTTTCCCTCACGAACTGTCCGGCGGCCAGCGACAGCGTGTGGCCTTCGCGCGGGCACTGGTGACGCGCCCGCGCCTCCTGCTCGCCGACGAACCGACCAGCGGCCTCGACGCGTCGCTACGCATCGGGATCGTGGACCTGATGGCCGAACTCGCCGCCGGCACCGGTCTCGCCGTCGTGCACATCACGCATGATCTCGCGCTCGCCGAACGCAGCTGCGAGAACATCGTCGTCATGCAGGGCGGCCGTGTAGTCGAATCCGGCCGCGCGAGCGAGGTTCTCGCCCGTCCCCGGCACGCCTACACCGCAGCACTCGTCGCCGCCGCGTCCGGCGCCCGCTGACCGAGCGTCGAAAACAACGTCAACACAAGGAGGATCGACCATGTCTGCAGTGCTCGAGGTCGTCGACAACGGAACCGTCATCGGTTTCGGTGTCGACGACATCATGAAGTACCACGGCCCGGGTTTTCCCGGTGGCGTCGCGCACGCCGTCAAGGTACTCGAGCGTGCCCTGCCGGTTCTGAGCCCTGATGCACCGGCCGAGCGCCGCGAGATCTCGGCCGTCACCGCACACCGCGGCCCCGGGGTACGCGACACGTTCGAGGTCGTCACGCGCGGCGTCACCGAGGGCCGCTTCACCGTGGACCCGGCACTCGAACGCCCTGAGCGCGGAGCGACCCTCGAGCGGTACGTATTCGAACTCACCTACCGGGGAAAGACGGTCAGGCTCGAGATCCGTGAAGGGTTCGTCACCGACGAGTTCATCTCCCTCGGCCGCAAGGCCGACCGCGCCCCTGCCGAGGATGAACGGCTGACGGTGCTCAAGCAGGAGATGGCAGACCGACTGCTCTCCGCGCCGGCGGACGAGGTCTACGACATCGTGGGGTAACCACTCGTGTGATCGAGCGTGACGTGGCCCCCCCCCGGGGGGGGGGGGGGGCGCCCGGGGGGGGGCGGGCGCGCGGGCGCCGGGGCAGGCCGACGGGAACCGAGCCGACCGGGTGTCGGCAGTGCTCCGGGGGATCGCGCTGCTGATGGCCGGCGAACCGGAACTG
>NZ_JAXION010000055.1:0-28173 GCF_049311045.1 Rhodococcus sp. 7Tela_A2
GCCGGGGGGGGGGGGGCCCCCCACATGGGGCCCGCCCCCGGGGCCTCGTCATGTCCGGGAACAGACGTTCAGATCTTGCGGATGACCGTGACGACCTTGCCGAGAATGACGGCGTCGTTGCCCGGAATGGGCTCGAACATGGGATTGTGCGGCATGAGCCACACGTCGTTCTTCACGCGCTTGAAAGTCTTGACGGTGGCTTCGCCGTCGAGCATGGCCGCGACGATGTCGCCGTTGTCGGCGACGTTCTGCTGCCGCACGACCACCCAGTCCCCGTCGCAGATCGCCGCGTCGACCATGGACTGACCCACGACCTTGAGCAGGAACAGCGAACCCTGCCCGACGAGTTCGCGGGGGAGCGGGAAGATGTCTTCCACCGACTCCTCTGCGAGGATGGGGCCGCCGGCGGCGATCCGCCCGACCACCGGCACCATCGCGGCCGAGGCCATGAGATCGGGGTCGGAGGTCGCGACGATCGTCGTGGCAGAGCCTGTCTCGGCAGGAGCCGTCACCGAGCCGTTGTCGTCGAGTCCGCGGATGTCGACGGCCCGCGGACGGTTGGCGTCACGCCGCAGGAATCCCTTGCGCTCGAGTGTGCGCAACTGGTGCGCCACCGAGGAGGTGGAGTTGAGTCCGACGGCGTCGCCGATCTCCCGGATGCTGGGGGGATACCCGCGAACCGTGAGCGAGTCCCGGATCACCTCGAGGACGCGGCGCTGGCGCTCGGTGAGGCCGGGTGTCGTGTCGTCGGCCGCCTTCCGGCTCCGGCCTGCCGCGGAGTTGCCGTCCGCCATGGTCGTGACCTCCGTGGGTCGAGTGTCGGATGCGATTGGTGTTACCTACCGAATCTATCGACATCGCCCGCGTATATCAAACACCTGTTCGAGATTCATGCGGCGAACGGGTGACGTGCGTCGCGCCCTGTGATAGAAATTCGAACAGACTTTCGTTCGAACGGATGATCGAATACCCTCACGGTATCGAACGTATGATCGACAAGGCGAACGCACACGGAGGTTCCGATGGGTGCAACAGCGGTTCGGCGGAATGCGGCGCACAGTCGAGCGGGGGGTGTGGTGCCGCCGGCACATCCTCGTACGGGTCAACCTGCACGGAACGGCACGCGACAACCGGCACGGAACCGCACGCGACAGCCGTCACGGCTCATGTCCCGTGCGACACCAGGAGGTGCCGGTGCCTTGTGGGCGGGAGACGAGCGTGTCCGGTCCGGTCGTGCGCCGCAGGTGGATCCGCTCTTCCGGCGCACCCGGATCGTGGCGGCGCGTCCGTCGCAGCGAGCGGTATCCGACGGCGTCACGTGGCGGCAGATGATCGCCGTGGTGCTGTTCAGCGCGATCGCCACCGGCGCGCTGCTCACGGTCGCGCACGTTCGGACGAGCCAGGTGACGGCGGGCGCGGGCTCGGCAGTCGTGACGGAGGTACGCGACGGGGAGACGCCTGCTGCGCTGGCTGTGCGGGTCGATCCGGACGCTCCGGTCGATCTCACGCTCGCTCGGATCGCGGAGATGAACGACCTCGACGCGGGGGACCTGACCTCGGGCCATCGACTCCTGGTGCCCGCGCCGGACCGGGGGTGATTCCGGTGGCGACGCCGTCCGGCGACCCGCCTCACCCGGCCGAACCGGACATGCGGGTATTGTCGTGGACTGTCAGTCACACCACCCCGTGTGGTCGCGTCGGCATCACTGCACCCGAGGGTGGTAGCGATTCCGCCAGGACGGCTTCGGTTCCACGCCGGCGTCGCGGCCCTCACGGCAGCGACGAAGGAACCCACATGCACTGCCCGTATTGCCGCCATCCCGATTCTCGGGTGGTCGATTCGCGCGAGGCAGACGAGGGTGCCGCGATCCGTCGCCGCCGGGCATGCCCCGAATGCGGCCGCCGTTTCACCACCGTCGAGACCGCCGTTCTGTCGGTGGTCAAGCGCAGCGGGGTCACCGAGCCCTTCAGCCGCGAAAAGGTCGTCCGAGGTGTCGCCCGCGCATGTCAGGGGCGCGACGTCGACAACGATGCGCTCAACAAACTGGCTCAGCAGGTCGAAGACACGATCCGTGCCAAGGGCTCGCCCGAGGTGCCCAGTCACGAGGTCGGACTGGCGATCCTCGGCCCGTTGCGCGATCTCGACGAGGTCGCCTATCTGCGTTTCGCGTCGGTATATCGGTCCTTCAGTTCGGCAGAGGATTTCGAGCGCGAGATCACGGAACTTCGTCAGCACCAGACCCAGCGCGTTCCCGAAGCCGACTGAGCGCGGGGTCTGCGCTTCCGCTCAGCGGACGGCGTCGATCGCTTTGAGGACCCGCTTCTCGGACACCGGGATTCGGGTACCCAGGCCCTGTGCGAACAGGCTCACGCGCAACTCTTCGATCATCCAGTAGATATCGACGACGTCGGGCGCCGTTCGGCGTCCTTCGGGAAGCCGTGCCAGCAGCCGGTCGTACGCGGAGTACACGCGGTCCAGGACGTCCATGCCCTGCGCGTCGCGTGGGGAACCACCGGGCAGCGCATCGAGGCGCTGCACCGCTGCCGTCAGATAGCGGGGCAGTTCCGCGAGGCGGCGCGAACCCAGGTCGGTCACGAATCCGGGGAAGACCAGTGAGGACAACTGTTCTCGTACGTCGTCCGCGGCCTCACCGCGGACCCGCTCGAGTGCGACGCTGACCTCGTGTGCGCCCGAGAGGACCGGGACCACTGCGCGGAGCAGACGGGCGACCGCACCGGGAAGACGGCTACGAACCGTTTTCGCGAGTTCCTCGAACTCGGCCGGTGTGCGTACCGGCGTGCCGTGCGCAGCGATCATCTCGTCCACCGCACACGCCCGGCAGTCCTCGACCAGGGCGTCGAACGACCCGTCGGGGTTTCGGCCGAGGGCGAGGCGCTCGGCGTTGGTGAGGCCGGAGGTGATGGCTTTCGACTTCGTCGGTGCGGTCGCGAGGAGCAGCGTCCGCAGTCCGAGTCGGGTCGCGGCAGCCTGGGCCGACGCGGTGCTCAGGACTCGGACCGCCACGCCCGAACCCTCCGCCACGAGCGCCGGGTAACCGGTGACCTGCTGGCCTCCGACACTGCGGGTGACGGTCGGCTCGAGCGTGCCGAGGGTCTCCGCGGTCCAGACCACTGCGGGCGCGCGTTCGGTGCCCGACGCGGCACGGGACACCTCTGCATCGACCCGGGTGGACAATCGAGTCCGAAGTTCGGTCAGGCTCTTGCTGCGCGCCAGAACCGTGCCCTTCTCGTCCACCGCCGCAAAAGTCATGCGGAGGTGGTCGGGGAGAGCCGCAAGGTCGAAGTCGCCCGGTTCGATACGGCAGTTGCCGAGCCGGGAGCATTCACGCGCGACCGCATTGACGAGCGGTTCGGAACGGGGAGTCACCGACGCGAGCACCGCGGCCGCATAGTCGGGTGCGGGAACAACCTGCCGCCGAAGAGGTTTCGGCAGCGTCTTGATCAGTGCTGTGACGAGGTCCTGCCGCATCCCGGGAACGAGCCAGTCGAAGCCGACCGGGCGGACGTTGGCGAGCAGTGCGACCGGAATCCGCGCTGTCACACCGTCGTTCTCGGTGCCCGGCTCGAATTGGTAGGTGAGCGGGAATTGCATCTCCCCTTGACGCCAGGCGTCGGGGTAGTCCCCTTCGAGGACCGCGGCGGCATCCTGGTTGACGACGGTTTCAGGGGTGAACGTCAGCAGGTCGGGCTGGGAGTGCCGGGTTTTCTTCCACCACGTGTCGAAGTGCCGGGCGGAGACGACGTCCGGACCGACCCGCTCGTCGTAGAACTCGAAGAGCGTGTCGTCGTCGACGACGATGTCGCGCCGGCGCGCGCGGTGCTCGAGTTCTTCGACGTCCTCGAGCAGTGCCCGGTTGGCGTGGAAGAACTTGTGGCGCGTCCGCCACTCACCCTGGACGAGTGCGTGGCGGATGAACAACTCGCGCGAGACCTCGGGATCGATCCGTCCGTACTGCACGGGCCGTTGGGCGACGAGGGGAATGCCGTAGAGGGTGACGCGCTCGTACGCCATCGCGGACTCGTGCTTGATGGACCAGTGCGGCTCGGAGTACGTCCGCTTGATCAGATGCGGAGCGAGTTTTTCGACCCATTCCGGTTCGACGCGCGCGACCATCCGTGCCCACAGCCGCGATGTTTCCACCAGTTCTGCGGCCATCACCCACCGCGGGGGTTTCTTGAACAGGGACGAGCCGGGGAAGATCGCGAAGTGCGCACCGCGGGCGCCCAGGTAATCGCGCTTGTCGCCTTCGCGGAGGCCGACGTGCGAGAGCAGGCCCGCAAGGAGCGAGCGGTGGATCGCCTCGTCGCTCACGGTCCGGTGATGTGTCTCCCAGCCGAGCGAGACGGTGATCTGGCGCAGTTGCCCTTGCAGATCCTGCCATTCACGGATGCGCAGCCAATGCAGGAACTCGTCGCGGCACATTCTCCGGAAGCGGCTGGAGGACAGCTCGTTCCGTTGTTCTTTCAGGTAATCCCACAGGCGGAGGAAGGCGAGGAAATCCGAGCCCTCCACGGCGAAGCGGGCGTGCTTCTCGTCGGCCGCCTGCTGGAACTCCGAGGGTCGCTCCCGCACGTCCTGGATCGACAGCGCCGAGACGATGATGAGGATCTCGCGCAGACATCCGTTGCGATGGCCCTCGACGATCATCCGAGCCATCCGCGGATCCACCGGAAGCCGGGCGATTTCACGTCCTGTCGCGGTCAGCCGCGGAGATTCCCCGGCCTTGGCCGGTTCGAGCGCTCCGAGTTCTTCGAGCAGCGCGATACCGTCGCGGATCGCACGCGGATCGGGTGGTTCGACGAAGGGGAACGAACCGATGTCGCCGAGACCGAGTGCGGTCATCTGCAACACGACCGAGGCCAGGTTCGTGCGGAGGATCTCCGGCTCGGTGAACTCGGGACGACTCTCGAAGTCGTCCTCCGAGTAGAGCCGGATACAGATTCCGTCGGCGACACGTCCGCATCGGCCCGCGCGCTGGCGAGCGGAGGCCTGGGAAATTTCCTCGATCGGGAGACGCTGCACCTTGGTGCGCACCGAGTAACGGGAGATGCGCGCCGTACCCGGATCGACGACGTAGCGGATACCCGGCACCGTCAGTGACGTCTCCGCGACGTTGGTCGACAGGACTACCCGGCGGCCGGTGTGGGAGGAGAACACGCGGTGCTGTTCGGCGGCGGAGAGCCTGCCGTACAACGGGAGGATCTCGGTGTTGCGGAGTTTGCGGTCGTGCAGCGCGTCGGCGGTATCCCGGATCTCGCGTTCGCCGGAGAGGAAGACCAGGATGTCGCCGTCCCCGGCCGACTGGAGTTCCTCGACTGCCTCGCACACCGCGTCGACGGGATCGCGGTCGACGAGCTGGTCGCCGATCTCCACGGTGAGCGGCCGGTAGCGCACCTCCACCGGATAGGTCCGGCCGGACACCTCGACGATCGGCGCCGGCGTTCCGTCCGCATCGGCGAAATGCCGGGCGAAACGTTCGGGATCGATGGTGGCCGAGGTGATGATCACCTTCAGGTCGGGCCGTCGCGGCAGCAACTGCCGGAGATATCCCAGCAGGAAATCGATGTTGAGGCTGCGTTCGTGCGCCTCGTCGATGATGAGGGTGTCGTATTGGCGCAGCATGCGGTCGCGCTGGATCTCGGCAAGCAGAATGCCGTCGGTCATCAGCTTGACCAGTGTCGACCCGGACACCTCGTCGGTGAAGCGCACGGTGTAGCCGACGGTGTCGCCCACTTCCGAGCCGAGTTCCTCGGCGAGCCGCTCGGCCACCGCGCGGGCTGCGATCCGGCGGGGCTGGGTGTGGCCGACGAGACCGCGAACCCCGCGACCGAGCTCGAGACAGATCTTGGGAATCTGGGTGGTTTTCCCCGATCCCGTCTCACCCGCGACCACCACGACCTGGTGGTCGCGGATCGCCGCGGCGATGTCGTCCTTGCGCTGGGAAACGGGCAGGTCCTCGGGATACGTGATCGCCGGGACCGCGGCGGCACGGTCGGCGAGACGCCCGCGGGCGCGCTCGATCTCGGCGGCGATGCCGGCGAGTGCGTCCTCGCCACGTGCGCGGTCGAGACGGCGGCGGAGGCGGTGTTCGTCGCGGAGCGACACGTCGGCGAGCGCCGACTTCAGGTCGCGGCGGTTCGGGGCAGGGGAGATGGACATGCTGAGTACACAGCCTAGCGAAACGCCCGGGCCCGAGGCTCGCGGAGGCCTGCGCCGAACCGGAAACCGGGGACCGGCTCGAGGGAACACGGTGCCGGGCCGGGGCGTGTGCGCCCCGACCGAGGTCGCCGCATACGATGACCGGCGTCAATCTTGGTCGTGGACAGGAGCTGGTCGTGGGCGCGTTGTGGCACGGATTTGCCGATATGGGCGTGGTCGAGCGTGACGGCGCATTCGTCGTGGCCCGTGGTGAGGGCGCCTACATCTGGGACGACGCGGGCACCCGCTACCTGGATGCGACGGCAGGGTTGTGGTTCACCAACGTCGGGCACGGGCGCACCGAGATCGCGACGGCTGTCGCGGACCAGATCGGGAAGCTGGCCCACTACTCGAACTTCGGTGACCTGACCTCCGAGCCGACCGTCGAACTCGCCGAACGCCTCGCGACGATCGCTCCGGTTCCGGGCAGCAAGATCTTCTTCACCTCCGGCGGCTCCGATTCGGTGGACACGGCCGCGAAACTGGCGCGACGCTATTGGCAGGAGGTCGGCAAACCCACGAAGACGCTGCTCGTCGGACGGGAGAAGGCCTACCACGGCATGCACGTCGGCGGCACCTCGCTGGCGGGTATCCCGGTGAACGGCGACGGATACGGCCGGCTGTGGGACGACACCGCGACAGTGACCTGGGACGACGCGAAAGCACTGCTCGCGCTGATCGAGAAGGTCGGTGCCGACACGATCGCGGCGTTCTTCTGCGAGCCGATCATCGGCGCGGGTGGGGTGTACCTGCCGCCGGACGGCTACCTCGCCGAGATCCGCGACATCTGCCGTGAGCACGACATCCTGTTCGTCGTCGACGAGGTCGTCACCGGCTTCGGCCGGATCGGTGGCTCGTGGTTCGCCTCCTCCCGGTTCGATCTGCAGCCGGACATGGTCACGACCGCGAAGGGACTGACGTCCGGTTACCTTCCGATGGGTGCGGTGTTCATCGCTCCCCGGGTGGCCGAGCCCTTCTTTGCGGGCGGCGTGTGGTGGCGTCACGGCTACACGTACGGCGGCCACGCCGCCGCCGCTGCGGCCGCTCTGGCGAACCTCGACATCCTCGAGCGCGAGAATCTGCTCGCCGAGTCGGCGCGCCTCGAGAAGACGCTGCACGAGACCCTGGCTCCGCTCGCCGACCATCCTCGCGTCGCGGAGGTCCGCAGCGGACTGGGAGCCGTCGCAGCGGTGCAGCTCACCGACCCGGCAGAGGCGCCGGAATTCGTGAAACAGCTCCGTGCGCACGGCATCTCGGGGCGGGCGGCAGGACAGGGCGCGTTGCAGATCTCGCCGTCGTTCGTCATGACCGACGAGCAGGTCCGCGACCTCGCGGACGGATTCGCCGCAGCGCTGGGCTGACCGCTCAGCCGCGATCCCGGATCCGCCGAAGCACACGGCGGATGCGGGCCGGTGCGCCCGCGGGGACCTGGGTGAGCGGGAGGTCGCCGCGGGGGGGCGGGGGGCCGGGGCGCCCGGGGGGACCGGGGGGCGGGGGAGGTCGCCGCGGCCGTCCTGCTGCGCGACGGCCCGCGCATACCGTTCGTGGAGGCGCGAGCGCACCTCGTCGGGGGTGTAACTGCGGCGCTTGCGTTCCGCACGCAGAGTCACCGCTCCGGTCGCGGCGACGCCCACGACTCCGGCCAAGCCGAGAAGCTTCCACCACTGTCTGCCGCGAAGTGCCATGCCCCCGACCCTAGCGTCGTGCGCACGCGCGGCGTGGAAGGCTGTCGGGTATGCCCACGTACCCGGCTCGGTCGCAGATCACCCTCGACGACGCGGTGTCCATCGCCCGCACCGGCGATCTCTGGATCTTCCGCGGCAGCAGCGGTGCGGATCGCGCGATCCAAGCCCTCACCAACGCTCCGGTCAATCACGTCGGGATGGCGGTCGTGCTCGACGACCTGCCGCCGTTGATGTGGCACGCGGAACTCGGGAAAACCTTGCCCGACATGTGGACCGGCCGCCACCAGCGCGGCGTGCAGTTGCACGACCTGCGCAGTGCGGTGCAGGTCTGGAGCGCCCGCTACGGGCAGCGTGCATGGCTGCGGCAGATCTCCGTGCCGGTGAGCACCGAGCAGGAGGACCAGTTGCTCCGAACGGTCGCCCGGCTCGACGGCACTCCGTTCCCGTCCACCGCCAAGCTGACGGGCCGCTGGTTCGCCGGCCGGCTCCCGCTGAGCCGGAAGACGGCACGAGACCGGGTGCCCGGGGGAGGCGGTCTCGAAAGTGCTTACTGCGCAGAGGTGGTGGCGGTGACGATGGAAGAAATGGGGCTGCTCGAGCAACGGCGGCGCGGCAGCAACTGGTACGACCCGGGCCGGTTCTGGAGTGGGGACCGGCTTCCCCTCGCGCCCGGCGTGGACTTCGGCGGCGAGATCGAGGTTCTGCTCGACGACGAGGATCTCGCCACGGGGCGGGCGCTCGGCGGCACCGCGAGCGCTGCGCCTCCCGAATGACCGCGGCACCGGGGACGGCGCAAAAAAGGACCCCTCCGAGGAGGGGTCCTTTTCAGCGAACGGAAGGGCGGATCAAACGCCGGCGAGAAGCTCGGCGGTGGTGATCGCCTGGGCGACACCCTGCAGGGTTGCCGCGATCTTGACGGCCTCCCAGACCTGTTCCTTGGTGAGGCCCTCCTTGCGGACGACGTTGTCGTGCGCAGCAGTGCAATCGTGGCAGCCGTTGATCGTGGAGACCGCGAGCGACCACAGTTCGAAGTCGGACTTCTCGACGCCGGGGTTGCCGATGATGTTCATCCGCAGACCCATCCGCACCTGGGCGTAGTCGTCACCGAGGAAACCCTTGGCTCGGTAGGCGACGTTGTTCATGCCCATGATGGACGCGGCACCGAGGGCGGCGTTGTACGCCTCCGCGGACAGCACGTCGGCAGCTTCTTCGGAGATCTCCTTGAGCACGGTCGGCGACTTGGTCGCGGCCGCGGCGGCGAGGAACGTGCCCCACAGCTGCTGCTCGTTGAGTTCCGTCGAACGCGCAAGGGAGCCGAGGTTGAGCTTGAGGTCCTTGGCGTACTCCGGCAGAGCGTTCTTCAGGTTCTCGACACTCACTGCAGCGCCGCCTTGACGAGCTCACCCGCATTGAGGGTCGGGTCGTTCTTCTTCCAGTTGCATGCGCACAGCTCGTCGGACTGCAGAGCGTCGAGGACACGGAGGACCTCGTCGACGTTGCGGCCCACGGAACCGGCGGTGACGGAGACGAACTGGATCTCGTTGTTCGGGTCCACGATGAACGTCGCGCGGTCGGCGACGCCGTCCTTGTTCAGAACACCGGTGGCCGAGACGAGCTCACGGTTGAGGTCCGACAGCATCGGGAACGGGAGGGTCTTGAGATCCTCGTGCTGTGCGCGCCACTGGAAGTGGACGAACTCGTTGTCGACGGAAGCGCCGAGCACCTGTGCGTCACGATCGGCGAACTCGTCGTTCAGCTTGCCGAACGCGGCGATCTCGGTCGGGCACACGAAGGTGAAGTCCTTGGGCCAGAAGAAGATGATCTTCCACTTACCGGCGTAGTCGTCGCTGGTGATGGTGGTGAAGTAGTCATCGGGCTGGGTGGCGTCGACCTGGGTCAGGTCTCCGCCGACGAGGGCCTTCAGGTTGAAAGCGGGGAACTGATCGCCAATGGTCAGCAGTGCCATTCTCGGTCCTCTCGATAAGTCGTGAACAAGCGAGTCGATCACGCGCTTCCGCGCCGGTCGGCACGGAATCATGCGTTACCGGACGATCCTGTCGGACCGTTCTCCGGTATGAAAACCATCTTGCCGGAAACCTTTCAAAAGGTAAAGGTGATTGGTGGCACTAGACTGATAGGCGTGTCCGATCAGAGTTATCAACCCACCCTGTCGCAGCTGCGTGCCTTCGTGGCAGTCGCGAAGTATCGCCATTTCGGTACTGCGGCTACGAGATTGAATGTGAGCCAGCCCACTCTTTCTCAGGCGTTGGCGGCCCTCGAGAACGGTCTCGGGGTCCACCTGATCGAGCGCAGTACCCGTCGCGTGCTGGTGACTCCGGCGGGCGCGCGATTGTTGCCGCAGGCGCAGGTGATCCTCGACGCGGCCGACGGTTTCGTCGCCGCGGCCGCCGGCGCCTCCGACGGATTGTCCGGCCCGCTCCGTCTGGGGTTCATACCCACGGTCGCCCCCTACGTGCTGCCGGATCTGCTTCCCGCGCTCGGTGTGACGATGCCCAACCTGGTGCTCCACGTCGTCGAGGACCAGACCGCGCGGCTGCTCGGAGCGCTGCGGGCGGGGACACTCGACGCTGCGGTGGTGGCGCTGCCCTCCGACATCTCCGGGGTGGTCGAAATGCCGTTGTATTCCGAGGACTTCGTGCTCGTCGTGCCCAAGGGGCACGAGCTGGCCGGTCGTACGGACGTGCCGCTCTCCGCTCTCGACAACGCCCCCTTGCTGCTGCTCGACGAGGGGCACTGCCTGCGTGACCAGACACTCGATCTGTGCCGGTCCGTCGACGCCCGGCCGGTGGCCGGCGACACCCGCGCGACATCCCTCGCGACCGTCGTGCGGTGCGTTGCGGGGGGGCTGGGGATCACGCTCGTTCCCGCGTCGTCGATTCCGGTCGAGACGGCGCGCGGAGATCTTGCGATGGCATACTTCGCATCTCCCGCGCCGAGCCGCACCGTCGGGCTGGTCGTCCGGTCGTCCACCGCCCGCGCGGCCGACTATCGGGCGCTGGCCGATCTCATCAGGATGCAACTGCCTCCGCAGGTCCGTCCCATCGCCTGAGTGCGCGTCAGCCGCGTCCCTTGCGGGGCCGGCCCGAACCCTTGGGCCGGGTGGCTTTGCCGCCTCGTGCCTTGGGCTTCTTGTCGCCGACGACGCGCCGCGGCTGGGATCCTTGTCGTTCCCCGCGCCGAGGACCCTTGCGGTCCTTGGTGTTCTCCGCGGGAGTTTCCGAATCCTGTTGCCGTCCCCGGGAACTGTTGGCGGTGCGGCCGCGGACGATACCGACGAACGTGTCGACGAGATCGGTGGTGTTCTCGGTCATCCACACGAGCCCGACCTGCGATGCGGGCGCATCGGTGACGGGCCGGTAGGTGAGGTCCTTGCGATGGTGGAGGCGGGCGAGCGACTGAGGAGTGACGAGCACACCGACCTCGGAGGCCACGTGGGAGATCGCGGTCTCCGTGTCGGCGGGTCGCTCGAACGCCTCTTCGCCGGGGAAGGTGGCCCAGTCCAGCACGTCGTCGAGCGGGTGCAGCACCGTTTCGTCGGCGAGATCGGCGACGGAGACGGAGTCGACCGCGGCGATCGCATGTTCTTTCGGAACGACCACCACGGAGGCCTCGGTGTAGAGGTTGATCACCGACAGTCCGTCCCGCTCGAGGGGCAGGCGCAGCAGAGCGATGTCCGCGGTTCCGTCCCGCAGGGGGCCTGCGCCCGCCGTCGGTTCCACGGGGACGAGTTCGATCGGGACGTCCGGCATACGTTCGATCCACACCCGGACCCACTTGGTGGGGGTGACCCCAGGGACATAGGCCAGCCGGAACGCCTGCGCGGACTCTTCGTTCACCTGGTCAGGTTACCGGTACGGCGCGTGCCCGAACCGCGTCAGCCCTCTGCCACCTCGAACTCGTCGAACACCACCTCGCCTGCCGCATCCGACTCCGCGAGGTTGACCTCGGCGAGCAGTGCCCATCCGTGGTCGCCCTGAGGATCGTGCAGCGTTTGGCGGACCCGCCACACGTCGGTGTCCATCTCCACCGAGAAGAGTTGCGGCCCACGGGCGTCGGGTCCGGTACCGATCTCGGAGTACTCCTCGAAGTACAACTCGAGGAGGTCCTCCCAGTCCTCCGCATCCAGACCGTCACCGAGCTGGGCGAGGTCGTACCAACGGCGGCGCGCCGCGAGTTCCACGCGCTTGAACATCGCATTGCGGACCATGACCTTGAAGGCACGCGTGTTCGCGGACAGCGGCCGCGGAACGTCGGCCCCGAACGCGACCTGCTGGTCGTCCGATTCGACACCCGGGTTCGTCAGCGATTCCCATTCGTCGAGCAGGGACGAATCGACCTGCCGGATGAGCTCACCGAGCCACTCGATGATGTCCTCGAGTTCCTCGGTGCGCGCCACGTCCGGCACCGTCTGGCGCAGCGCGCGGTAGGCGTCGGCGAGGTACCGCAGCACGAGCCCTTCCGATCGCGCGAGACCGTAGTGGCTCACCAATTCGGAGAAGGTCATCGCGCGCTCGATCATGTCGCGCACCACCGATTTCGGGGACAACGGCGTCTCCGACACCCAGGGATGGCCCCCGCGATAGGTCTCGAACGCCGGATCGAGCAGCTCGGCGAGCGGCTTCGGCCAGGTGACCTCCTCCAGCAACTCCATGCGCTCGTCGTACTCGATACCGTCGGCCTTCATCTGGGCCACGGCTTCCCCGCGTGCCGCGTGTTGCTGCGCCATGAGGATCTGCCGGGGATCGTCGAGCGTCGATTCGATCACCGAGACGACATCGAGGGCGTAGCCGGGAGCATCGATGTCGAGCAGTTCGATCGCGGCCAGTGCGAAGGGCGACAACGGCTGGTTCAGCGCGAAATCGCGCTGGAGATCGACCGTCAACCGGGACCTGCGGCCGTATTCGTCGGGTTCGTCGAGTTGCTGGACCACACCGGCCTGGAGCAGACCCCGGTAGAGGGAGATCGCCTTGAGGATGTGCTTGCGCTGCGCGGGCCGGGGTTCGTGATTGTCCTCGAGCAGATGCCGCATGGCGTCGAAACAGTTGCCGGGCCGCGCGATCACGTTGAGCAGCATCGAGTTGCTCACGGCGAACCGCGACTGCATCGGTTCCGGCGACGCGACGATGAGCTTGTCGAACGTGCCCTCACCCCACGAGACGAACCCCTCCGGCGCCTTCTTCCGCTGCACCTTGCGGCGCTTCTTCGGGTCCTCGCCAGCCTTCGCGAGGGCCCGGACGTTCTCGATCTCGTGCTCGGGCGCCTGCACGACGACCGTGCCCATGGTGTCGTACCCGGCCCGGCCGGCGCGGCCCGCGATCTGGTGGAATTCACGCGCCTTGAGCTGCCGCGTGCGGGTGCCGTCGTACTTGGTCAGACCGGTGAGCAGCACCGTGCGGATCGGAACGTTGATTCCGACACCCAGCGTGTCGGTTCCGCAGATCACCTTCAAAAGACCGTCCTGCGCGAGCTTTTCGATCAATCTCCGGTACTTGGGCAGCATTCCCGCGTGGTGGACGCCGATGCCGTGCCGCACGAGCCGGGACAGGGTCTTGCCGAATCCCGTCGAGAACCGGAATTCGCCGAGTGCGGCCGCGATCGCCTCCTTCTCGGCTTTCGTGCACATGTTGACGCTGGTCAGTGCCTGGGCACGCTCGAGTGCGGCGGCCTGGGTGAAGTGGACGACGTACACCGGTGCCTGGTGAGTGGTGACCAGCTCTTCGATCGCTTCACCGATGGGGGCCTGCGAATACGAGAAGGTCAGGGGCACCGGTCGCTCGGTCCCCGAGACCTCGACGGTCGGGCGCCCGGTGCGACGAGTGAGGTCCTTCTGGAGGAACGACACGTCCCCGAGGGTCGCGGACATGAGCAGGAACTGCGCGTGAGGCAGTTCGATGAGGGGCACCTGCCAGGCCCATCCACGGTCGGGGTCGGAGTAGAAATGGAACTCGTCCATGACCACCTGGCCGATGTCCGAGTCCGGGCCTTCGCGCAGTGCGAGGTTGGCGACGATCTCCGCGGTCGCGCAGATGATCGGGGCGGTCGGGTTCACCGAGGCGTCGCCGGTCATCATCCCGACCCGGTCGGCTCCGAAGACCTCGCACAATGCGAAGAACTTCTCGCTGACGAGCGCCTTGATCGGTGCGGTGTAGAACGTGCGCTTGCCGGCCGCGAGGGCGAAGAAATGGGCTCCGATCGCCACCATCGATTTGCCCGACCCCGTGGGCGTCGCGAGGATCACGTGCGAACCGCCCACGAGTTCCATCAGCGCTTCCTCCTGCGCCGGGTAGAGCGACAGTCCCCGATCCGTCGTCCAGGAGGTGAAGGCGTCGAAGAGGGTGTCGTCGTCGACGGGGTCGGGTATCAGATCGGGAAGCAGCACTGCTCCAGGCTAGTCGCCCGGTGGCGAGGGCCTTTCCGCGCTGCCGTTCCGTCGCGGCAGCGGACCGCGAGGCCTGCTACGTGGCGCTGCGCTCGTCGGACTCCATCACGTCGAGCACGGCCATGCGGGTGGCCGGGCCGCCGGTGATGCGCGATTCGCTCACCCCGGAGACGAGGAGCTTCCGCCAGCTCTCCTCGTCGAACTGCAGGGGCGCGGTGTTGTCGAGGAAGTTCTCCACGACCCGGAGGAAACGCAGGGGATCGTCCCGGAACGGGAAGTGGCCGGCGCCGCGGAACACTTCGAGCCGGGAACCGGGCATCGCGGAATGCGCGAGGTAAGCGTGCCCCACCGGAATGACGCTGTCGCGGTCGCCCCAGATCAGCTGCACCGGCAGATCCTCGGTGAGGTAACTGCGGTCGAGCATGGTCACCACCTGGCCACGCCAGTCGACAACCGCCCGCAGGGTCCGCAGATAGGCCTGGCACGCCGTCGGATCCGGAAGTTCGCCGAGGATACGTACCAGGTCGGAGGCGTCGTGCAGGAGTGCGCCGGGCTTGAGCGGCGACTTGTTGAGCTGGCCCAGCGCGGAGCCGGCGAGCCTCATCGCCGGCATCGCACCCGGTATGCGCAGGAGCTTGAGCACCTCGCTGACGACGGGTACCGACACCATGCGCAGGACAGGGTGGACATCCTTGGTGACGCCGCCCGACGACACGAGCACGAGTCGCTCGACCCTGCCCGGGAACTGGTACGCGAACTGCATCGCGACTCCGCCGCCGAGGGAGTGGCCGACGACCGTGACCTTGTCGATCCCGAGCACCGACAGCAGGTCACGCATGCCGTTGGCATACGCGGCGACGGAGTAGTCGGCTCGCGGCTTGTCCGATCGGCCGTGGCCGAGCAGATCGGGGGCGATCACGGTGTACTTCTCGGCGAGGTGCGGAATCACGTCCGTCCACGTCGACGAGTTGTCACCGATACCGTGGATGAGCAGCAGCGCAGGCCCGCTGCCGGCCATCCGGAACGCGCGCCGGTAGCCGTGGATCGTGCGGAAGACCATGCGCGGTTCCTTGTCGGGAACCGGGCGGAGCTTCCTCGGACGCGCTGTGGTCATCACCGTCTCCTGCCGACGTGGGGAGGCACCTACGTACGGCCGGTTTCTCGACCTGACGGTAATCGCCGCCCGGAGTCACTCTTGCATGCCGCGAGAGCGTACCGAGTGTATGTGACGCGATGGGCGACGATCGTAACGGTCATGAAACGTCCCACCGTGGACCCGCCGCGTCGTGACGCGCCCCGTTCCGCTCAGAGCGACTGATCGGTATCGTCGTCGCCGCGCTGGTCGTATTCCGCGAGGAAGCGCTCGAATTCCGCCCCGAGTTCCTCGCCGGTCGGCAGATTCTCGTCGGTCGGCAGGGGAGAGGTCTGCTGTTCCTGCGCGGCCACGTAGCTGTCGTACTGCCGTTCGAGGGCCTGCACCACCGCCTGTACTTCCTCGTTGCCCTCGATGTGCTCGTCGATCTGCTCACGGACCCGTGCCGCGGCCTCGTCGAGTGCCTGCAGCGGAATGTCGAGATCGCCGATCTCCGCCACGTGGGTGAGAAGCGTCTCGGCGGCCGCCGGGTAGTCGGTCTGTGCCAGGTAGTGCGGCACGTGCACGGAGAATCCCACCGACTCGTGTCCGTGCTGCGCCATGCGGAGCTCGAGCAGCGACGACGCCCCCGCCGGAATCTGCAACTCACCGGACCAGCGGTGGTGGCCGGCGATGAGGTCCTTGTTCGTGGAGTGGGCGGTAACCGAGAGCGGCCTGGTGTGCGGTGTCGCCATCGGGATGGAGTTGAGGCCGATCGTGCGCCGCACGCCGAACTGCTCGGCGAGCAGGCGCACCGCGGTGATGAACCGCTCCCATTTGAGATCCGGTTCGCTACCCGCAAGCAGCAGGAACGGAGTTCCCGCATTGTCGATGAGGGCGTACAGGTTCAGCTCGGGGGCCGCATAGTCGGAGAAATGGTCCGACTTGAAGGTCATCAGCGGTCGCCGGGAGCGGTAGTCGATGAGGTCGTCGACCGCGAACGACGCCACGAGTTCGGTCTCGAGCGTCTCCCTCAGATGCGTGGTGGCGAGCCGGACCGAATGTCCGGCGTCCGCGAACCCTTCGAGGCCGTGAACGAGAACCGGACCCTGCCCGTCGGTGGTCATGAGTTGTGGAGCCGGGAACTCCAGCTCGTACATCCGGGACTGCTCGTCCATTGGGGAACCACTCCGATCACACTGCGCCGTCGTAGCCTTCCCGCCGGTGCAGCACCGGCGTGGCATGGTGGTGTCCGAGTCTAATTGAAGCGGCGGTGGCGATTTCCCGGGTCCGGGCCCCGCTGGACTGTGGACGACGGAGGTTCGGGTGGCGAAGTGCGACGCTCCACGGTGCAGGACCGCCGACGACCCTCGCCCGCCCCGCCCGGCCGCGCGCCGCACGATCACGGCAGCGATACTCCTCACCGGCGCATCAGTCCTGGTCGCAGCGTGCACGACCAGCATTTCCGGTGTCGCACGCCCCGAGGCCACGCCGCACACCGGCAGCCCGTCGGCCACCGCGGCGCCGCCCCCCCGCGCCCCTCCCGGTAGCGGAAGCACCCCAGCCGAATTGCTCTTGCCGGTCGACCGCTTCCCGGAGCCGTACAGTGCCGTGGTCCTGCCCCCGCAGGCGGTGGCGCAGGCGGCGCCGGACCTCACCGGGATCCCACCGGGTGCCCGCGTGAACCCAGGCGGCTGCCTGCCGCCGCCGCAGGACTACGGGCCGGGAGGGACGGCGATGGCCGTCGGCACCGACACCGGCGGCCGCGCCACGCTCAGCGTCGAAGTGACGACCCCGGCGGAGCCCCTCGCGGACTACCGTCGCCACCTGGTCGAGTGCGCGCGGGTCGAGGCCACCCACCGGGGCGTCACCGCGACCGTCACCACGGCGCTCGAACCCGACCCGCCGGTGCTCGTCCCGGGCTCGGAGACACTGGCGTTGTCCCGGACGGTCACCTCGGGGGAAGGCCCGGACGCTCTCGCTCAGTCGATACTCACGCATACCGCCCAACTCGGGGACGTGCGCGTGCTGGTGACGTACATGTCGTTCGAATCGGGCGCCGCGGACGCCGAGAACGTCGATCGGGTCTACGCGGACGCGGTGCGGTACGCGCTCGAAGCCCGGCCACGGTAGACGCGGGTACCCACGCGCCGGCCACGTGCGTCCGCGGCGGTACCGGCACGCCGCGCGGTTGTCCACAGAGCGCGGGTCGATCCCCAGAGCGCACCGATGGAGCCCCGGAGGCACCGTACCTGTCCTCGGGCCGGGAGACCGTTCGGGCATGACCACACCCACCTCGTCCTCACGCCCGCTCCGCCTCACCGATATCGGAGACCTGATCGCAGCGGTGCCCGCGCTGCTCGGGTTCCGTCCCGCGCGCTCCCTCGTCGTTCTCAGCCTCTCGCCCGTGACAACCCGGCCGGGTGAGACGGGGGCCGCCACGATCGGAGCGGTGATGCGGCACGACCTGTTACTCGACGGACCCCGAGACGGGACGCAGGACCCGATGCGCGAGGCGTTCCGCCGGTTCCGTGCCGTGTGCGCACGTGAGGAAGCCGACTCGGTGATCGCGATCCTCGTCGACGACAGGCTTCAGGACCCTCACGGACCTGCCGCCGGCCGTGCTCACGCCCTCCTCGAGGAGTTCGCCGCCTATCTCGCGACCGCCGACATCGTGCTCGGCGGTGCGCTCGCGGTCCCCGCCATCGATGCCGGCGAAACGTGGTTCGTTCCCGGTCGCGACGATTCCGGGACGGTGCCCGACCCCGACGCCTCCGTCGTGGCGGCCACCCGGGTGTTCGACGGCAACCCCATCCGGCGAACTCGCAGCGAACTCACCACACTCCTCGAGCCCTACCCGGCGAGTTTCCGCGCCGACGTCGCGAGCAGGCTCGACGCGGCCGTCGACGCCCGCGACCTCGCGTACGAGCGTGCCGAACGGAGCGGAGGATCCGCCGCCGCCGACCGGGCCGAACTGGAAACCCTCCTGGCCCTGGTCCTCCCGGGCCGCGACGGGGAACATCTGCTGCCGGGGGAATGCGCCGAACTGGCTGTGATCCTTGCGAACCGGACCGTCCGGGACGCCGCGCTGGCCCTCGCAACAGGACCGTGGGCGGGCGCCGCCGAACGCCTCTGGGTGGATCTGGTACGCGCCCTGCCCGACCCCGAACGCGCCGATGCGGCCGCACTGGTGGCGTTCGGAGCGTACGTGCGCGGCGACGGGCCGTTCGCCGGCGTCGCTCTCGGGGTCGCGCTGGAATCCGATCCGCGACACCGGCTTTCCGATCTACTCGATCAGGCGTTGCAGGCAGGGTTGCGTCCTGACGCGATCAGGAGCCTCGCAGCGACCGGATACGAGATCGCCGCGAGACTGGGTGTCGCACTACCGCAGGACGGACCTGCCCGGTGACTCAGCCGCGACGTGCGGCGTGCGAGCGATCGCCGAGGCTCTTGGTGAATTCCCAGGCGTCCGAGACGATCTCGTCGATATCGGTGTGTTTCGGAGCCCATCCGAGTTCGTTCATCGCCCGAGCACTCGACGCGATCAGCACTGCGGGATCGCCGGCCCGGCGGGGGGCGTCGACCGACGCGATCGGCAGTCCCGTGACGCGTTCGCACGCAGCGATCACTTCTCGGACACTGAAACCTTCACCGCTGCCGAGGTTGTAGATGCGGTGGCGACCCGGTTCCGACCGCGTGAGCGCCAGGACATGCGCGTCGGCGAGATCCTTGACATGGATGTAGTCGCGCACCGCGGTCCCGTCCTTGGTGGGCCAGTCGGTGCCGAACACGGAGATGTGGTCTCGCTGCCCGAGCGCCACCTGCAACACCAGGGGAATCAGGTGGGTCTCCACCGTCCGGTTCTCACCTGCACCGCCGTACGCCCCGGCGACGTTGAAGTACCGCAGGCTCGTCGCCGCCAGACCGTGCGCGTGGGAGTACGACGAAATCGCATGATCGATGGCCAGCTTGGACGCGCCGTACGGATTGGTGGGTCTCGTCGGTGCGTCCTCGACGATCGGTACCTCGTCGGGCTCACCGTAAGTCGCCGCCGTCGACGAGAACACCAGACGGGGAGTGCGCGATCGCCGGATCGCCTCGAGCAGCGTCAAGGTTGTGACGACGTTGCCCTGCCAATACTTTTCCGGGTGTTCGACGGATTCGCCGACGAGCGACTGCGCGCCGAAGTGCAGCACGCCGTCGAAGCGGGGGCCGTCGTCACCGGAGCCGAGGACCTCGGTCGCGACCGTCGCGATGTCGCCTTCGACGAATTCGGCACCGGTGGGGACCGCGTCGGCGTTGCCTGTGGACAGGTCGTCGACCACAACCACCTCGTGGCCTTGTTCGAGCAGCACTGTGCTGCACACGCTGCCCACATACCCGGCACCGCCGGTCACCAGAAGTCTCACGCTGTGGATCCCCTCTTCACAGGCCCGCCGCGGGCCTGTGAAGAGGTCTGCATCAAACCTGTTTCACCTGCACGGCGTGGGCCATCTCGTCGGAAAGCTCGAAGCTGTTGTGCCCGGCCACGGTGATGGTCACCGCGCCCGGGCGCGTCTCGACTGTAACGCGCGCGTCCGGGACGACTCCGGCCTCACGCAGGCGCGCGATGACATCGGGGTCGGACTGCACGTATTCGGCGAGCCGACGCACCACGACCGCGGTCGGTTTACCGGCGGGAATCTCCGTCAGCCGAACCAGCTTCTCGTCGGGAGCAGCATCCTTGTCCAAGCCCAGCTGTGCCAGGCCGGGGATCGGGTTTCCGTACGGGGACGTCGTCGGGTTGTTGAGCACCTCGACCAGTCGCCGCTCGACCTCCTCGCTCATCACGTGCTCCCAACGGCACGCCTCGGCATGCACGTTCTCCCAGTCGAGGCCGATCACGTCGACGAGGAGTCGCTCCGCGAGACGGTGCTTGCGCATGACCGACACCGCGAGGTCGCGGCCTTTCTCGGTCAGTTGCAGATGGCGGTCGCCGGCGACGCGCAACAGGCCGTCCCGCTCCATGCGGGCGACCGTCTGGCTGACGGTGGGTCCACTCTGCTCGAGGCGTTCGGCGATGCGCGCACGCAACGGCACGACGCCTTCCTCTTCCAGATCGTAGATCGTCCGGAGATACATCTCCGTGGTATCGACCAGGTCCTTCACTCTCACACCCCTTCGTCTGCGCCGATTCTAACCGTGCGAATAGGGCGGTGGGGGCGCCCTTGGTTGCTCGCGCGTCCCATCCCGGACCAGTAGCGTCTGTGTTCATGACCACTAGCTCCACCGCCGAGGGCGGTACGACACAATTGGGCGGCGATCGAGTGGTGGTGTGGAGCCCCGAATACCTCGACTACCGGTGGGGCCCGACACACCCGATGAACCCCACGCGGCTCGATCTCACCATGGCGCTGTCGAAGAGTATCGGTCTGCTCGAGGGTGTCGAGACGGTCCATCCGTCTCCCGCGGACGATGTGGACCTGCTGCGCATCCACACCCCGGCCTACCTCGATGCCGTCAAACGGGCCGGCGCGGTCGCCCCCGGTACCGCTGCCGTCGCCGACGCCCCGCACGGCCTGGGTACCGAGGACAATCCGATCTTCCCCCGCATGCACGAGGCGAGTGCCACCCTCGCCGGCGGCACACTCGCCGCCGCCCGGGAGATCGCCTCGGGCCGGACCCGGCGCGCGGTAAGCATCGGCGGGGGAATGCACCACGCGATGGCCGACTGGGCCGCCGGATTCTGCGTCTACAACGACGCCGCGATCGCGATCTCCTGGCTTCTCGACAACGGTTACGACCGCATCGCCTACGTGGACGTCGACGCGCATCACGGTGACGGAGTCCAGCACGCCTTTCTCGGCGACCCGCGGGTGCTCACCATCTCTCTCCACCAGCACCCCGCGACGCTGTGGCCCAACACCGGATGGTCGAGTGAGGTGGGCTCGGGTGAGGCCGAGGGGACCTCGATCAACATGCCGGTTCTGCCCGGCACTGTCGATTCCTTGTGGCTGAGGGCTTTTCACGCGGTGGTGCCCGGAGCGCTCGCTGCGTTCCGCCCGCAGATCCTCATCAGCCAGTGCGGCGCCGACAGTCACCGCGAGGACCCTCTCGCAGATCTGGCGCTGACCGTCGACGGTCAGCGGGCCTCCTATCTCGCCATGCGTGATCTCGCGGACCGGCACTGCGAAGGCCGCTGGCTCGCAGTCGGCGGCGGCGGTTACGGGTTGGTTCGCGTCGTGCCCAGGGCATGGACCCACCTCATCGCGGCGGCGCTCGACCGCGAGATCGACCCCACCACCGCCGTTCCGGAAGACTGGCGCGAACGGGTCGGCGCCCTCGCACCCGGAGTGGATCTGCCGACCGTCATGGGGGAGGACTCGGACGTGTCCTACCTTCCCTGGGACGGCCCGGGAGGTACCCCGGAAACCGGGGTGGCGTCTCTCGATCGGGCGCTCACCCGTATCGACTCGGCGATCATCGCCACACGCCGATCGGCGTTCCCGCTGCTCGGCCTGGATCCGGAGGACCCGCGTGACTGAATCCCAGCAAGTACCGGCGGACCCGGGCCTCGAGTCCGGGAAAAGCGAGGCGGAGATCGCTGCCGATGCGGCACGCGAGCGCGCGCTCAGCGTCGCCCGGGACTATCCCCGTCACTGGGTCGCCGACGTCCTGGCCTCCGATGGCGGCGTCGTGCATCTGCGGCCCATCGTCCCCGAGGACGCCGACCGCATCGTGGAGTTCCACAGCAAACTGTCGGAACGGACCCGGTACCTGCGGTACTTCGGGCCGTATCCCACGATTTCGAAGAAGGACCTGTTCCGGTTCACCGTCGTCGATCACCACACCCGTGTGGCGTTCGTGGCGCTGCTCGGCGACGAGATCATCGCGGTCGGGCGGTACGAAGGACTCCCGGACGAGGGGGACGGGTTGTCCGCCGAGGTCGCGTTCACCGTCGCCGACGCGCATCAGGGGCGCGGTCTGGGGCCGATCCTGCTCGAGCATCTCGCGGGTGCGGCAGCCGAGAACGGCCTGCACACCTTCGTCGCGGAGGTTCTCGCCGAGAACCGGCACATGATCACGGTGTTCCGCGAAGCGGGATACCAGGTCAGCCGCAGTTTCGAGGGCGGGGTGGTGCGACTCGAGTTCGCCATCGACCCCACCGAAGCGCTCGTCTCGGTGCGGAACGCCCGCGAACGCGCCGCCGAGGCGCGCAGCGTCCGCAACATCCTGGGCCCCGGCAGCGTCGCGGTGATCGGTGCGTCCACCGACAGCCGCAAGGTCGGTAATGCGGTGCTCGTGAACATGCTGCGCAGCGGGTTCACCGGACCGGTGTACCCGGTCAACGCGGAACACCGATCGGTGCGGGGGGTGCGCGCCTACCCCACGGTTCGCGACATCCCGGACGAGGTCGACCTCGCGATCGCCGCGGTGCCCGCCGAGTCCATCGACGCCGTACTCGACGACTGTCTCGCCAAAGGCGTCAAGGCGCTGCTCGTCGTCTCGTCCGGATTCGGCGAAACCGGGCCGGAGGGGCGCGACGCGGAACGGCGACTCGCCCTCGCCGCCCGCTCCCACGGCATGCGGCTGATCGGCCCGAACGCGCTCGGCGTGGCCAACAACGATCCGTCGATTCTGCTCAACGCGACCCTGGCACCGGTACTTCCGGCGCTCGGCAACGTCGGCTTCTTCTGCCAATCGGGCGCTCTGGGTATCGCCATCCTCGACGAGGCCGCGAAGACCGGGGTGGGCCTGTCGTCGTTCGTCTCCGCCGGCAACCGCGCCGACCTGTCCGGCAACGACCTGCTGCAGTACTGGGACACCGACCCGGCGACCGAGGTGGTGCTGCTGTACCTCGAGAGCTTCGGCAACCCGCGCAAATTCTCGCGGATCGCCCGCCGGGTGGCGCGCAGCAAGCCGATCGTGGCGGTCAAGAGCGGACGCCATGCCGTACCGCCGGCCCTCGCGGCACGTACCGGCGAAATGGACGACACCATGGTGCGCAGCCTGTTCGAACAGGCCGGTGTCGTGCAGGTGGAATCCATTGCGCAACTGTTCGACTCGGCTCTGCTCTTCGGGTATCAGCCGCTCCCCGCCGGGCCGCGGGTCGCCGTCATCGGCAATTCCACGGCTCTCGGTGTGCTCGCGGTCGACGCCGCACGCGGTGAAGGACTCGTGGCACCGGAGTCGGTGGACCTCGGGCCGCAAGCGACCCCGGACGAGTTCGCCGAGGCCGTGGCGCACGCATTGGATTCGGCGAGCATCGATGCGGTGATCGCGGTGTTCGTGCCACCGGTCGCGGTGGACGTGCAACCGTTCGCCCAGGCACTGCGCGATGCGGTCTCCGGATCCGACAAGCCCGTGGTGACGACCTTCCTCGCCACCGAAGGCATCCCCGACGTGCTCGCCGTGCGGGACTCCGCGGGCAACCCCACCCGCGGGTCGGTGCCGTCGTACCCGGGGCCCGAGCGTGCGGCCAAGGCGCTCGCGCGGGCATGGCGTTATGCGAAGTGGCGCAGCAGGCCGCCGTCGCAGGTCGTGCGCCCGGCGGGGATCGATCCCGACCGGGCCCGCGCGCTCGTCCAGGGGTGGCTCGAGACCACTCCCGAGGGCAGGTACCTGTCCGACACGGAGGCGGCGCTGCTACTGGCGTGTTACGGCGTGCACGTCGCGGATTTCCGGGCGGTGACCACCGAGTCCGAAGCGGTCGCGGCGGCGAAGGAGATCGGTTTTCCGGTCGCCGTGAAAGCCACCGGGGCGCAGTGGCGCCATCGTCCCGACCTGAGTGGGGTACGGCTCGATCTCGTCGACGCGGAATCCGTGCGGATCGCGTACCGCGACCTTGCGGCGATGTCGGGCGAGCCGCTGCTGCACGTGCAGAAGATGGCGGTCAAAGGCATCGGATGTGCGATCCGCGTGCAGGACGATCCGTCGTTCGGCGCACTCATCTCGTTCGGCCTCGCCGGTGTCATCTCCGACCTTCTCGGCGACCGGGCGTACCGGGTGCTGCCCCTGACCGAGGACGAAGCGGCCGAACTGATCGACGCACCGAAGGCCGCACCGCTGCTCTCCGGCTACCGCAACGCGGCCCCGGTGCACAAGGCGGCGCTGGTGGATTTCGTCCAGCGGATCTCGGCTCTCGCCGACGATCTGCCCGAGGTGCGCGATCTCGTCTGTGAGCCGCTGCTCGCGTCCCCTGTGGGTGTGGAACTGACCGACGCCCACGTGCGGGTCGGCCCGGAACCGCACCCGCTCGATTTGGGGCCCCGGCGCCTGCGCTGACCGCCGATCCGCGGGGGCGCCCCACAGACAAGACGATCCCCGAGGACCCAGCCCGGTCCTCGGGGATCTTTTACCGCTGACGCGCCCGGTCAGCTGGCATATGCGCGAAGGCGATCTGCGCGTTCGCCCTCGCGAAGCTTGCTCATCACTTCGCGTTCGATCTGCCGGACCCGCTCGCGCGACAACCCGAACAGCTTGCCGATCTGGTCGAGCGTGCGGGGCTGTCCGTCGTCGAGGCCGTACCGCAGGCGGATTACCTGCTGCTCGCGCTCGTCGAGCGTGCCCAGCACGGTCCGGACGTCGCTGTGCAGCAGTCCCGCGATGACGGCGTTCTCGGCGGACGTGGCTTCGGCGTCTTCGATGAAGTCACCGAGCGGCGCCTCCTCGTCGTTGCCGACCGGCATGTCGAGGCTCACCGGGTCGCGGCTGTGGTCGAGCAGATCGGCGATCTTCTCGACCGCGATGCCCGACTCGCTCGACAGTTCCGCATCGGTAGCTTCCCGGCCGAGTTGCTGGTGCAACTCACGCTTGATCCGGGCGAGCTTGTTGACCTGCTCGACGAGGTGGACGGGCAGGCGGATCGTGCGGCTCTGGTCGGCCATGCCGCGGGTGATGGCCTGACGGATCCACCACGTGGCATAGGTCGAGAACTTGAAGCCCTTCGCGTAGTCGAACTTCTCCATCGCGCGGATCAGGCCGAGGTTGCCTTCCTGGATCAGGTCCAGCAGGGGCATACCACGTCCGGTGTACCGCTTCGCGAGCGAAACCACGAGACGCAGATTCGCCTCGAGCAGATGGCTGCGGGCGGCCTGGCCTTCGCGAACGACGATCGACAGGTCGCGCTTCTTCGCAGCAGTGAGCCGCTTCTTGGTCTCGAGCACGTGCTTGGCATACAGACCGGCCTCGATCCGCTTGGCCAGCTCCACCTCATCGGCTGCCGTCAGCAGAGCTGTCTTGCCGATCCCGTTCAGATAAACGCGGACGAGATCAGCGGCGGGGCTCTGGCTGTCGATGTCCGAATCGACGCGAGCGGTTGTTGCGGGGCGTGCCATGACGTGCCTCCTCATCGGTGGTGTCTTACAAGCTTCAACGCTCGGAAGCCCACCGATAGTTCCCGTGAGACTGTGAGCGCCACCGCACTGACCTGCGGAAACCCGCCGCCCGTCCTGAGAAGTTGCTGAGAGATCGCCCAGGCGGAACCCGCCACCGCCGCAGACGCCGGAATCAGGCCGGTTCGACCAGTCCGTGCCGGACCAGACCCTGGACGAGCGAGACGGCCTGTGCCGCCAACGCGTCCTCGTCTTCCCCGTGTGCGGCGGCAAGCAACGTCACCAGGTCCTCCAACGGCAATCCGTCGGCCCGGAATCCTGCGAGCAGCGCGGCGGCGAGGTCGTCGATCTCGTGTTGCCACCCGGGTCCGTTGCCGCGGTGCACGCGGACGACGGCTTCTTTCCAGCCCTCCGCGCCGGGAAGATAGACCCGCTCGAGAGCGGTGTCGGGCCGCAGAGTGAACCGCGCGCCGAGCACATCGTGGTTCCGGAGCCACTCGACACGCCGGAAGTAGTCGACCGCCTCGTCCCCGAGGGAATCGGTGGACCCGTGCCGCAGGTCTTCGGCGAGCACGTCCGACGGGCCGTCGGTCCGCCTCAGATAGACGAATCCGAACCCGACGCCCTCGACGCCGTTGCGTTCGAAGTGGTCGAGCCACTGCTCGGCGAGGGCTGCACCGTCGGGGTCGCGCTCGTCGGCGTCGCCGTCGCGCAGCCACGTCCCCACGTAGAGCGCGGGGTCCGCGACGTCTCGCTGGACGACCCAGGCGTCGACGCCGTGCGAAGGGAGCCAGGAGGCGACGCGGGCCCGCCAGTCCTCACCGTCGACGTGCACCCACGACGCGAGCATCGCAGCGGTTCCACCGGGGTTCAGATACCGGACCGCCTGCGAGACCATCAGCTTGCTGGCGCCGTCGAGATCCATCCCGGAGTCCCGGTAACTGTGCTCGACGTCGCCGGTGCTCACCACGAACGGCGGGTTCGCGACGATGCGATCGAATGTCCTGCCCGCGACCGGCTCGAACCACGATCCCTCGAGCAGTTCCAGGTCGATCTCGTTGAGCGCCGCGCCGGCGGCGGTGAGGGTCAGGCACCGCGGCGTGATGTCGGTTGCGGTCACCGTGTCCGCGTACTCGGCGGCGCGGATCGCCTGGACGCCACATCCGGTGCCCAGATCGAGCACCGATCCGACCCGGTCGGTGGGAGTGGCGTGGAGCAGCGACAGGGAGGCCTGCCCGACGCCGAGGACATGGTCGGGGCGGGTGACGGTGGGGCGGAGAGAGCCGTCGAGGTCCGAGAGCAACCACCGCGTGCCGGTCCCGGCGTCGAACGGGCGGAGGTCGAGGGCGGCGCGCACGCCGTCACCGTCGCGTTCGAGGAGTCCGGCCCGGATCGCGTCGGCCGGGGACAGGGGAGCGAGCGCGCGTGCCACGTCGTGCTCGGGGCAGGTGTCCTGCAACAGGAACAGGCGCACGAGCAGGCCCAGATCACCGGCCCCGCGGGCCGCGCGGCGCGCCGGTACCGGCTCCCCGCGACCGTATGCGGCGTGCGCCTCGGGCCCGAGCAGTTCCCGCACGGCGTCGAGGTCGTAGCGGGATCGGTTCAGCGCCGTGCGCAGGGCAGGGCAGATCGACAGAAGCAGGTCGCGGTCCACCCCGGCATTCTCGCAGGGCGTCGTGCGTCAGCCGTCGATGACCCGGCGGTCGGGTGCCTCGATGGCGGGGTTCGTGTCGAAACGGCCGTCCCAGCGGCTCGGCTCGTCTTTGCTGCGCGGCGGCCGATCGTTGGCGATCAGCACGGCGACCCAGGGGAGCGGGATCGACAGGCCGATGATGGCCATCGATATCCAGGGGTTTTCGAAGACGCCGTACGCGATCGCCGCCAGGATGAGCGCGGGGATACGGAACGACATCAACGTGAGGTATTTGCGGACCCGCGCTCGGTGCTGGTCCTCGAGAGACGCCGACGCCTCCGTGATCAGAACCGGGTTATCGGGCGATCCGTGGTCGGGAGATCCACCGAAACCTGAAGTTCTTGCCATAGCCTCCACCTTCCCACGACAGGTCCCGAGATGCACACGCGCATCCTCGGCCGTCGTGCGGCATCATGGATACGTGAGCACGGATACCAAGGAACGGCCGGATACCACCCCCGACGAGACGACCGAGGACGATACTCCCAAGTTCTTCCACTACGTGAAGAAGGACAAGATCGCGGAGAGCGCGGTCATGGGAACCCACGTGGTTGCGTTGTGCGGCGAGGTTTTCCCTGTGACGCGATCGCCCAAACCCGGTTCGCCGGTGTGCCCCGAGTGCAAGAAGGTCTACGAAGGCCTCCGTAGAGGCGGCGAGTGAGCCTCGGGCTCGGTTCCGGCACCCGGGTCCAGCGGTAGTACATCGGCATCGTCGGCCCGGGGGGGCCGCGGTTACCCCGGCGCGGGTGGGTGGTGGGGGGGGGGGGGGTGCGGGCGGGGGCCGGGGGGG
>NZ_JAXION010000056.1:0-28138 GCF_049311045.1 Rhodococcus sp. 7Tela_A2
GCCCTGCCGGGGCGGGGGGCGCCCGCCCCCGTCCGCTGTGTGCCTGTTGCGCAAGAAAAGGTGCCCTACCTGTGCCGATGGCGCGATTTCGTTTTGGGTGGGGAGGTTTGCTAAGGTTTCCGAGTCGGTTCCGTCAGGAACCTACGGGGCTGTGGCGCAGTTGGTAGCGCGCTTCGTTCGCATCGAAGAGGTCAGGGGTTCGATTCCCCTCAGCTCCACCATCTGGTCGAAGTTCCAACCCTGCTCCCGTGATCGGTGGGCAGGGTTTTTTCGTATCCCCGTGCCCCGGTCCGCAGGGGACTCGTCGCGTACTCGCTCGGATCGATCAGCGGCGCACCCGATAGCGCACGTGGAGTACCCCGTTGCCCCGGATCACCACGTCAGGATCTTCCAGAAGGCGCTGCGCGTCGACCGACCCGAAGTAGCGCTTGCCGGTCCCGAACACGACGGGGACGACGTCCATGCGCACCTCGTCGACCAGGCCCGCGGCAAACACCTGGCCACCGACCTCGCCGGCGGCAACCTCGACCACGCGGTCACCCGCAAGTTCCTGCGCCTCGGCCACAGCGGCCTCGATGCCCTCGACGAAGCGAAACGGCGCCGCGGGGTCCCAACCCTCGGGCGCCGCCCGATGGGTCACGACGACCACGTGGTCGACACCGCTCGGAGGCACCCCGTCCCAGCCGTCCGTCATGTCGAAGACGTGCCGGCCGACGATCGTCACCCCTATCGCGTCCCAGTACGGGCGGATGTAGTCGTAGGACGTCTGCGACACGGTGATGACGTCGCTCTCGTCCAGAGGGACGTCGCCGCCGGAGAACCAGGCGAACAGCGGCCCGGGCTGGTCGTGCTCGTCCGCGACGAAACCGTCCACCGACACCGAGCCGTACATGACCACCGTTCCCACAGGACTCTCCTCTGCTGGGGTGCCCCGGATCTAGCGTGTCGCGAGCCGCCTTCTCGTACGAATTCACTCCGGCTCGTCCGAACACCCGGCGAATCGCAACACCCGACCGCTGGCGTGGTGGTGCCCCAACGTTCAGACTGGATCCATGGACCAGAGGATGAGTGATGACGAGCTTCGCCGCGCCATCCGCGTGCTGCGCGAACGCGCAGACCTCGCGCGCAGCGAAGGTCGCACCGACGACTGCACGACTATCGAACGGACCATCCAGCGGTACCAGGAGGAAATGGCACAGCGCCTCTGATCATCGACTCGGCACCGAATGCCGCCATGGCCGTTAGGGTGTCGCCATGGCGATCAAGGACCTGCGCGGCACCAAGTTTCTGGTAACCGGCGCAGCGAGCGGAATCGGGCGCGCCCTGGCACTCCACGCCGCCGGTGAGGGAGCCGAACTCGTCCTCACCGACGTGGCCGCGGACGGCCTCGAAGCAGCGGTCCGGCAGGTCAGGGACGACGGAGGCGTCGTACTTCATTCGGCTGCGCTCGACATCGCGGATTACGACGCGGTGGCCGCTTTCGCGGACGACGTCCACTCGCGGTGCGGAGCGCTCGACATCGTCGCCAACGTGGCGGGGGTGTCCGTGTGGGGGACCGTCGACCGGCTCGAGCACAAGCACTGGAAATTGATGGTGGACGTCAATCTCATGGGTCCCATCCACGTGATCGAGAGCTTCGTGCCGCCGATGATGGAAGCCGGACGGGGCGGGCATCTCGTCAACGTCTCCTCCGCCGCCGGACTGCTCGCGCTGCCGTGGCATTCCGCGTACAGCGCGAGCAAATTCGGGCTGCGCGGGGTGTCGGAGGTGCTGCGGTTCGACCTCAAGCGCAACGGGATCGGGGTGTCTCTCGTGGTCCCGGGCGCGGTGCGCACACCTCTGGTCGACAGCGTCCAGATCGTGGGTGTCGATCGCGACCGTCCCGAGGTCCGGAAGATCACGCAACGCTTCGTCAAGCACGCGGCCTCGCCCGAGAAGGTGGCCGCGTGCATCGTCACCGGTATCAAGAAGAACCGGTTCCTCGTCTACACCTCGTTCGACACGCGATTCGGATACTGGTGGGCCCGTAAGTTCGCGGCCCCCTACAACCTGGTCATGCAGGCGGCCAACGACTACTTCCGGCGGGTCGTCACCCCTCGCGCCGCAGCTCGGCGCGCAGATGGTGGGTGAGGGGAGTGTCGGCGTGTGCCATCCAGAGGTCGTACCGCAGCGTGTCTCCGTCGAGTACGAACCTCCGCCTGAGCTCTCGGACGGGTTTCGCATCCGGTGACCGCTCGAACACCACCGGTGTGAAGTCGAGCACCCCGTGTGACAGCTGAGAACGCTGGATTTCGACGAAGCCTGTGGGCTGCGAGACGAGAAACTCGATGTCGCCGCCCGACCGCCGGAGGTAGCCGTTTTCGGTGTGCAGCGGACGTCCGTCGTCGCGATGTTTCGTGCGGCTGACATACATCAGAAAAGGCTTGCCGGGCAACGGATTCAGCTCGATCGTCTCCACGTAGGCGAAGTCGTCGACGGTGGGGTAGTGGCCTTCCCCCGCACCGGTCCACCGACCGGCGAACGGTGCCAGTTCACCCAGCGGATCGGGGGAGTCTGGGGACGCGGACTCTGACACGGGCTGGCCTCCTGCTTGCGACGACACGTTCGTGTGATCCTCTCACCGGCCGAGCCGAACCCGCCCGCACTCGCTAGATTCGGAGCATGAATGCTCCGTGGGGTGTCGATTCCGAAGTCGGTGCGCTCCGGGCGGTGATGTTGCACCGGCCCGGCGCGGAACTCGAGCGGCTCACACCTCGGAACAACGACCAGTTGTTGTTCGATGCCCTGCCGTGGGTGGCACGTGCGCAGGAAGAACACGACGCATTCGCCGAACTGTTGCGTAGTCGCGGTGTCGAGGTCCTGCTGCTGGCCGACCTCCTCACCGAGACCCTCGAGGTGAGCGGGGCCGCGCGGGTCCAAAGTATTTCCAGTGCCGTCGACCCGCGTCGTCTCGGGCACCCACTGGCGGAAGAACTCGCGGGGCATCTACGAGGGGTGCCGGCCCCGGACCTCGCCCGGATACTCATCGCCGGCATGACGTTCGACGAGCTTCCCGCCGAAGGCATGGACGTCGCGCCGTCGCTGGTGCGGATGATGCATCACGGCGCCGACTTCGCGATCGAGCCGCTCCCCAACCTGCTCTTCACGCGCGATTCCTCGTTCTGGATCGGCCCGCGCGTCGCAATCCCGTCGCTCGCGCTGCCCGCGAGGCGCCGGGAAACGAATCTCACCGATCTCATCTACGCGTTCCATCCGAAATTCCTCGGTGTGCGCCGCGCCTACGAATCGCACACCGCTCCGGTCGAGGGTGGGGACGTGCTGTTACCGGCACCCGGTGTCATCGCCGTGGGCGTGGGGGAACGCACCAGCCCTGCGGGGGCGGAAGCTCTCGCGCGCAGTGCCTTCGAAGACGGAATTGCGCACACTGTGCTCGCGGTGCCGATCGCGCAGCAGCGCGCGTCGATGCACCTCGACACCGTGTGCACGATGGTCGATGTCGACGCGGTGGTCATGTATCCGGCGATTCGGGAATCTCTGCAGGCATTCACGATTCGCAGCACAGGCGACGGTGGAGTCCGGATATCGGGCGCCCGGCCGTTCCTCGAGGCTGCGGCCGACGCGATGGGGATCGAGAAGATCCGGGTGATCGACACCGGTCTGGACGCCGTGGTGGCCGAGCGCGAGCAGTGGGACGACGGGAACAACACCCTCGCCGTGGCGCCGGGAGTGGTCGTCGCCTACGAACGCAATGTCGAGACGAACACCCGGCTCGAGGATTCCGGCATCGAAGTGCTGCGGATCGCCGGGTCGGAGCTGGGATCCGGCCGCGGCGGCCCGCGATGCATGTCGTGCCCGCTGTCGCGAGCACCCGTGTAGCTCCCGGGCCGGCCGTCGGCCGTCTCGTCAGATGATGTCGCGTACCCGGTCCACCGGGCGGGCCAGAACGGTGCCCTTGTCGGTGACCACCAGCGGCCGCTCGATGAGGATCGGATTCTCCACCATCGCCGTGAGCAGGTCGTCCTCGCTCGCGCCGGCGAGGCCGAGTTCCTTGTACAGCGTTTCCTTGGACCGGATCGCTTCGCTGGGCTTCAGTCCGGCGTCGGCGAGCAGCGTCGTCAGTTCCTCGCGTGAGGGCGGAGTGTCCAGGTACTTCACCACAGTGGGTTCGATGCCCGATTCCTGCAACAGCTTCAAGGTGTTCCGGGACGTGCTGCACCGGGGATTGTGATAGATCGTCGCGTGGGTTGCCATGGCTCGATTCTGCACTGTCGCCCGTCCCCGGGAGCTGCCGGTTTGGGCGCCGTCGCCGCGGCGCTCTACGATTCCGCGGTCACTCCCGTCCACACGGGATCATCGGAAAGGCGTGCGGGACACATGCTCAAAGGCTTCAAGGACTTTCTGCTGCGCGGAAACGTCATCGAACTCGCCGTCGCGGTGGTGGTGGGCGCCGCGTTCACCGCGATCGTGACCGCATTCACCTCGAACATCATCAACCCGCTCATCGCAGCGGTCGGTGGCGACAACGAGATGGGTTTCGGGTTCCGGGTCATCGCGTCGAACGACGCCACCTTCATCGACATCGGTGCGGTGATCGCGGCGGGGATCAACTTCTTCATCATCGCCGCGGTCGTGTACTTCGTCCTGATTCTTCCGGTCAACCTTGCCAAGGCCCGCTTCGCGCCGGACAAGGAACCCGAGGACGAACCCCTGAGCGAGACGGATCTGCTGATCCAGATCCGCGACCTGCTCGAGACGGGCACGTACAGGCAGGGTGGTGACGATTCGCTCGAGCAGGACGGCAACACGTCGCCGAGGGGCGCTACGAGGGTGAACGCCGGTTAGCTTTCCGTTGTGGCCGTGACGGCAGGGAAGCGCTGCTAACCTGCCAAGATGCTCGATATCGTCATCGACCACGACTCGGCGGTCCCGCCCTTCGAGCAACTGCGCCGACAGATCGTCGAGCTCGTTCACCGCGGCGACCTCATCTCCGGCACGAAATTGCCCACCGTTCGCGGCTTCGCAGAGACCCTCGGGATCGCGCCCAATACGGTGGCGAAGACCTACCGTGAACTCGAGCAATCCGGCGTACTGGAGACGAAGGGCCGGGGCGGCACATTCGTCGCGGCGAACGGAGACCCCACGCGTATCGGAGCCCAGCGCGCGACGAGTGAATACGTGGCCACCGTCCGTGCGCTCGGGGTGTCCGACGAAGAAGTCCTGGCGCTGGTACACGCAGCGCTCCGCGCCGGCTGACGTTTCTTTCGTGATGTCGGGTTGGTAAACCCCGGCAGAAGTGCCTGGTCAGCGTGTTTCGAGTGTTGCGGTACCGAACAGTTCTTCGAAAGAGGCCTCGTAACCCGGCGGACATTGCAAGGTTTGACGAATGAGTCTGCGTCACGACCGGCGCGTGTCCGAAGAATCCCCGGACCCGGGCGTCGGTACTTCCTCTGCCGAGGTCCGAGATCGGCCGCGAACCGACCGCGTCATATTCGGAGTCGCCGCCGGCCTGGTAGTGGCCATTGTGCTGTGGGGGTTGCTGGACACCGAGAGCTTCGACACGATCACCGGCAACACCCTCGACTGGATCGTCGTCGAGCTGGGCTGGCTGTTCGTGCTCGCGGCGAGCGGGTTCGTGTTCTTCGTCCTGTGGCTCGCGCTCAGCAAGTACGGCCGGATTCCCCTCGGCAAAGACGGGGAGACGCCCGAGTTCCGCACCGTCAGCTGGATCGCCATGATGTTCAGTGCGGGCATGGGCATCGGCTTGATGTTCTTCGGCGTCGGTGAGCCACTGAGCCACTACATCGACGAGCCACCGGGCACCGTCGGTGGCACCGGCACCGCAATGGCGACCTCGATGTTCCACTGGGGCCTGCACCCGTGGGCGATCTATGCGGTGGTCGGGCTGGCCATCGCATACGGAACGTTCCGGAGAGGTCGCAAGCAGCTGATCAGTGCTGCGTTCATTCCTCTTCTGGGTCATCGCGCGGAAGGTCCGCTCGGGAAATTCATCGACATCCTCGCCCTGTACGCGACCCTTTTCGGTACCGCGGCGTCGCTCGGTCTCGGCGCGTTGCAGATCGGGTCGGGGTTCGAGGTCACCGGCTGGCTCGAGACGGCCGGCGTTGCCCTGCTCGTCGGGATCGTCGCGATCCTGACCCTGGCCTTCATCGCCTCGGCGGTATCCGGAGTCGCCAAGGGCATCCAGTGGTTGTCGAACATCAACATGGTCCTCGCGGTCGTCCTCGCGCTGTTCGTCTTCGTGTTCGGGCCGACCGTGTTCATCCTCAATCTGATCCCGACGACCCTCGGGGCGTATGCGGCAGACTTCGCCCAGATGTCGGCCCGGACCGCCGCATCCAACGGCCCGGCCGGGGAGTGGCTGTCGAGCTGGACGATCTTCTATTGGGCGTGGTGGGTGTCGTGGGCGCCCTTCGTCGGGATGTTCCTCGCCCGCATCAGCCGCGGCCGGACCATCCGCGAATTCGTCGTCGGGGTGATGCTCGTCCCGAGCGTCGTGAGTCTGCTGTGGTTCGCGGTCTTCGGAGGCGCGGCGATCAGTCAGCAGGAGGACGGACTCGACGTCGCGGGAGCGGAGAACGTGGAAGGACAGTTGTTCGGCATGCTCGGCAACCTTCCGCTGGTCGGTGTCTCCACCGTCGTCGTCATGGTGCTCGTGTCCATCTTCTTCGTCTCCGGCGCGGACGCGGCGTCGATGGTGATGGGAAGTCTCACCCAACGCGGCACCTTGCGGCCGAGTCCCTGGATAGTCGCCTTCTGGGGTGCACTCACCGGTGGCGTCGCGGCGCTGCTGCTGTGGACCGGAGGCGCCGATGCTCTCAACGCCCTCCAGACGATGACCATCATCGCGGCGGTGCCGTTCGTGGTGGTCATGATCGGTTTGTGCGTGTGCCTGTATCGCGACCTGTCCACCGATCCGCTCATCGTGGGTGAACGGGCGCGACGGCACACGTTGCGCCAGATCGACTGACTGCTCCGCCCCGAACAACGACTGCCGTCCCGCGCACCGGACGGCAGTAACGAGTTGCAAGATCATCCGCGCGCCTGCACGGGCATGTCCGTGACCCGCAGTACCGTGACCGCTGCCCGCCTTTGCTCTTCGAGAGGAGTGCGCGTGACCGAGAACGACCGTTTCGATGAGGTCCTGGACCGGGACTGGAACCGGTTCGGTGAGAACCTGGCCGACCGCATAGTTGCTCTGGCCGGCACCGGGTCCATCGGAATCAGCATGGACACCGCGCACGGACCGGCGACCTACGCGCGGATCCAGCCGATGCCCGACGGTCGTGTGCAGGTCGCTGTCGCCGGTGCCGATACCGTCACTCGCTCGGTGGCACACGCCGACGAACTCGCTCGTCACGTCGTGTCCGTGCTGCGAGGCCACCGCAACGTGGTGCATCCGATCTTCCTGCACACCGATGACGCGCTCGCCGACGGCGCCCTGCGCGACCGGGTGAAGGACACGTTGTCTCGTCGTCTGGGCCGCCCGGCGCCGGTGGACGCCGACGGTGACTTCGTGCTCGTCCTCGACTCGCACGCCGTGTTCGTCGTCGTCGACCGTCCCGCGCACCGCGTCCAGTTGTGGGCGCCGCTGCTGCACGGTATCGCCGAACGGTCCGGTGCGGCCGACGCCCTCGTCGATCTCAACCGGGACTGGCCTCACATCAAGGTGGTGCTGGTGGAGGATCGGCTGGTCGCGACGGTCGACATGCTCGGCGATCCGTTCGTTCCCCGCCACTTGAACGACCTTCTCGAAATGCTGAAGGTCTTCCTCGGCACCGTGGATGCGCGGTTCGCGCGCCGATTCGACGGGATGCGTTACATCGGCGAGGTCGACTCGGACCTCATGGATCCCGACCTCATGGACCCTGATGTCATCGATCCCGACATCGAAGAGACGGTCCTGGACGAACCACCGTCATGATCCCGGTCAGCGCCAGCTGGGCAACCACAGCTGCGAGTTCCATTGCTCGATCGAGATGGGCACGGCCGTGAGGATGGGCCACAACCACACGAAGTTCGCGACCACCAACCCGAGGTAGAGGCACACCGCCAGCAGGCCGAGGGTGCGCCGTTTCGGTGAGGCGTGCCGGCCCCCGAGGATGTCGCCGAGGGTGAGAGCCACCGCCATCGCGAGGAAGGGCGCCATCGGGACCGCGTAGAAGTAGTACATCTGACGGTCGAGCGAGGCGAACCACGGCAGCAGACCGGCGCCGTACCCGGTGAGGACGGCTGCCCAGCGCCAGTCGCGGCGGATGAACATCTGCCACAGTCCCCAGCCGAGAACGGGCAGCGACACCCACCACAACGCCGGGGTACCGATCAGCATCACCGCTTTGACGCACTGCTCGGCACCGCAGCCGGAGACGTTCTCACCGTCGGCGAAGTAGTACAGCATCGGACGCAGGCCCATCGGCCACGTCCACGGCTTCGACTCCCACGGATGCTGGTTGCCCGCCGAATTCGTGAGGCCGGAGTGGAACTGGAGAACGTTCGCGCTGTAGTACCACAGCGACCGCACCGCGTCGGGTACGAACCAGAACGCGCTGTCGTGGCCGATCTGGTTGCCGACCGCGTGCCGGTCGACGCCGGTTTCGCTCGCGAACCACGACCAGTAGGTCGACAGGTACACGAGCAGGGGCACCACCACCAGCGCGTACAGAGCGGGCGGGATGTCGCGCAGCGCCGTCCCGATCCAGGGACGGCGCCCCCCCGAGGGACCGCGGGCGGCAAGGTCGCCCGCCACCGCCATCAGCCCCAAGCACGCGCTGCAGTACCGGCCCGCCCCCCTGGTGGCGATCGCGAGCCCCAGCATCACGCCGGCCCCGAACCGCCACCACCGCACCCCGAACCGAGGTCCCCACGCGCTGTCGCCGATCCGGCCCTCCGCCTGCACGCGCCTGATGCGGGCCCGGATGTCGTCGCGATCGACGATCAGGCAACCGAACGCGGCAACGACGAATACCGCCTGGAAGATGTCGAGCATTCCCAGTCGTGACGACACGAACGTGACGCCGTCGACGACGAGGAGCAGCCCCGCGACACCGCCGAGCATCGTCGAGCGGGTCATGCGGCGCACGATGCGCACCACGAGCAGGACGAGCACCACACCGGCCACCGCCGACGAGAAACGCCAGCCCCACCCGTTGTAGCCGAACAGCGCCTCGCCCACTGCGATCAGCTGTTTTCCGACCGGGGGATGCACCACCAGGCCGTAACCGGGGTTGTCTTCGATCCACCCGCCGGTGAGCACCTGCCACCCCTGCGGCGCGTAATGCTTCTCGTCGAAGACGGGTGTCTTCGCGTCGGTCGGGTAGTGGAGCATGGTGAACCGGGTGATCGCCGCGAGCGCGGTGACGAACGCCGTGACTATCCATCCGCGTGCCCGGTCGGTGGGTCCGGGGTCGGGTGGCGGGACGAGCGGCCCGGGGCTGAGGAGGCGACGGTCCGGGGCCGGGGAAGGGCGGTGGTCCGTCACGGTCACGTCCCGATCGTAGGCTGAACCCCATGCAGGCAGTAAATCCGGCGAAGGCCGAGAGCTCCGGACAGGGACGACTCGTGCTGGCAGCCACACCGATGGGCCAGATCGGGGACGCATCGAAACGACTCTGCGACGCCCTCGGTACCGCCGACGTCATCGCGGCCGAGGACACACGCCGCACCCGTTCCCTTGCCGCCGCCCTCGGTGTCACCATCACGGGCCGGGTGGTCAGTTTCTACGACCAGGTCGAGGTGTCGCGACTGCCGGGCCTGGTCGCGGATGTGGAAGCCGGTCTGACGGTGCTTCTGGTCACCGATGCCGGCATGCCGTCGGTCAGCGACCCCGGATACCGGCTCGTGGCGGCCTGCGTCGAGGCGGGCCTGCCGGTCACGTGCCTGCCGGGCCCGTCCGCAGTGACTACAGCGCTCGCACTGTCGGGGCTGCCGGTCGAACGGTTCTGCTTCGACGGCTTCCCACCGCGTAAACCAGGACAACGCCGTGCCTGGCTGGCCTCCCTCGCCACCGAAGCCCGTGCCGTGGTCTTCTTCGAGGCGCCGCACCGGCTTGCCGCATGTCTCGCCGACGCGGTCGAGGTGCTGGGCGGGGAACGGCGCGCGGCGGTCTGCCGTGAGCTGACCAAGACGTACGAGGAAGTCCGGCGGGGGACCTTGGCGGAACTGGCCGACTGGGCCGTCGAAGGTGTGCGCGGTGAGATCACGGTCGTGCTCGAAGGCGCCGCGGCCGTGCACACCGACCCCGAGGACCTCGTCGACGAGGTGGAACGCCTCGTCGCGGACGGAATGCGACTGAAGGAAGCCTGCGCCGAGGTGGCGGGGACCAGGGTGTCGAAGCGGGAACTGTACGACGCCGTGCTCGACGCGCGACGCACCTGAGACGAGGCAACCCCGGCGGGTGGGCCTAGACTTTCCCGGTCGAATCGAGGACCAGGGGAGTAGATGAACGCGCTGAACGACTTTTTCGTCAAGACAGCGGAGGTGGTCTGGGGTCCGTTCCTGCTGATTCCGCTTCTGTTGGGCACCGGTCTGGTGCTGACCATCCGCCTGCGCGGTGTGCAGTTCCGGAAGCTGTGGCCCGCGTTGCGGCTGGGACTGATCACCCGGCACGATCCCGGTGCCACGGAAGGCGACATCTCGCAGTACCAGGCCTTGACCACCGCCCTGGCGGCCACGGTCGGCGTCGGCAACATCGCCGGTGTGGCCACCGCGATCTACTTCGGCGGGCCGGGCGCCCTGTTCTGGATGTGGATCACCGGCCTTGTCGGTATGGCCAGCAAGTACTCCGAAGCGTTCCTCGGCGTGAAGTACCGCCGCGTGGACGCCAGGGGTGAACAGAACGGCGGACCGCAGCACTACCTCGCGCGGGCGATTCCGAACCGATTCGGCCTGATCCTGAGCCTGATGTTCGCGGTGTTCGCGGTCCTGGCGAGCTTCGGAATCGGCAACATGACGCAGGCGAACACCGTCGCCACCCAGCTCGACGACACGTTCGGCGTACCCACGTGGACCAGTGGTGTCGTGATGGCGGTGCTCGCGGGTGCGGTGCTGCTCGGCGGCATCAAGTCGATCGGCAAGGTGACCGCCGGTTTCGTGCCGGCGATGATCGTTCTGTACGTCGGCGCCGGCATCCTCGTGCTGGCGATCAACATCGGCGAGCTTCCGTCGGCGTTCGCTCTCGTCTTCTCCGACGCGTTCACCGGCACCGCCGCCACCGGCGGGTTCATCGGCTCGGTGTTCATGGTCGCTCTGCGCTACGGCGTCGCCCGCGGCATCTTCTCGAACGAGTCGGGGATGGGCAGTGCGGCGATCGCGGCCGCCGCCGCCCAGACCACGCATCCCGTGCGCCAGGGTCTCGTGTCCATGACGCAGACCTTCATCGACACGATCGTCGTCGTCACCTTCACCGGCATGGTCATCATCACGACCGGCGCGTGGACCACCGGAGAGCGCGGCTCGACCATGACGTCCACGGCGTTCGAAACCGGCCTCGGCGGTGAGTGGGGCGGCTGGATCGTCGCCGTCTCGGTGGTGTTCTTCGCGTTCTCGACGATTCTCGGTTGGTCGTACTACGGGGAGCGGTGCCTCGAACGTCTCGTGGGTTCGCGGGGCGTGCTGCCGTACCGCGCCGTCTTCGTGGTGGTGGTGTTCATCGGCGCGACCACCGAACTCGAGGTGGTGTGGAACTTCTCCGACGTGATGAACGGGCTCATGGCCCTGCCGAACCTGATCGGACTGCTGGTCCTGTCCGGGATGATCGCGCGGGAGACGAAGGCCTACCTCGACCGCGATCCGTATCTGCTCGGAGAGAACCGGACACTCGAGAAGCCGGACAGCGCGTAACCGGCGTGTCCTCGGGGGGTTTCCTCCGCGCGGACCGGGACTACCCCTCATCAGCCCCTATCAGCGCGGAGGCCCCACCCCACCCGGCAAGGGAGCGACCCCTTGCGTGGCATCCACTTTGCCCGCCTCCCGGCGGGTCGTACAAAGGCCCAACCGCGCGGAACGGGTATCATCCCAGCTCAGCTGCGGTGAGGAATTATTCCGCAGCGGACAGATGGGACCCGATCCGCGAGGAAACGGGAGGTGAAAGGGCGCGGAAAAGATGTCGGAGACCAGCCGAAAACCTGGCGCAGCCCAGCGGCAGTTCTTCGCCGACCAACTCCGCATGCTGTTCGCCGCTGCCGGCCGTCCCGCACTCAAGAAGGTGGTGTCGGAAGCTGCTGCGGTGGCCAGGGCGATGGGCACCGACCGCGTCGTGTCCGTTCAGCGCGTGAGCGACTGGCGGAGCGGGAACCGGTTACCCGCCAGTTTCGAATCGGTCCACCCGGTACTGGTCGTCCTCATCCGCGCGGCTCGCGACCTCAACTCCGAGCCACCCGTCACCGGGTTGTACTCACTGAAACAGTGGGAGTCCTGGTGGACCAACGCCCGGGGACAGTCCGGCGCACCCCGCGCCGAGAAAACGCCGCCGTCGGTGCCGCAGGGCATGCGCCCCTACAAAGGGCTCGCGTCGTATCAGGAGAAGGACGCCCGGCTGTTCTTCGGCCGCACCCAGAGCGTGCGGGCACTCGCCGACGTCGTGACCGCGGCGCACGGTCAGGGCCCGGTCATCGTCACCGGCGCGTCGGGCGTCGGCAAGTCCTCGCTCGTGCGTGCGGGCGTGATCCCGCAGATCTGCGGAGGATCGGACTGCCGATCACTGGTCCTGACCCCGGGCACCCACCCCGTCGCACGGCTGACGGAACTGCTCCCGGGACTCGCCGAGGTCGAGGACCGCACCGACCCCGCCGCCGTGCAAGCGGCGTTGCGCGCCGAACTCGCGCGGATGTCGGCGTCCACGCTGCTCATCGTCGTCGACCAGATCGAAGAGCTGTTCACCCAGTGCACCGACCCTGCCGAGCGCACCGAGTTCCTGCGACTGCTCGAGATCGCCGCGACCGGACACGTCGGTGACGCCCCGGCCATCGTCGTCGCGACGATGCGGTCGGATTTCTACGACAAGGCCGTCACCTGCCCTGTTCTTGCCCGCGCACTCGAACGTCGCACCAAGACCGTGCAGCCTCTCGAACGCTCCGACCTGGTCGAAGTCATCACCGTGCCCGCACGGATGGTGGGCGTGCGACTCGAGGCGGGCCTCGTCGACCTGATCCTGCACGATCTCGGGGGTCTGGCGGACGGCGAGATCAGCGGCAAGGAACTGCCGTTGCTCTCGCACCTGCTCGACACCCTGTGGGACAAACGCTCCGGCGGGGCCCTGACGGTCGCGGCGTATCGCGCGACGGGCGGTGTACGCGGTTCCATCGCCGCGAGTGCGGAACGTGCGTGGGAGAAACTCGACGAAGCCGATCGTGCGCTGGCCCGGGCCATGCTCGTGCACCTCGTGTACGTGACGGCGACGGGCACCGACGTCAAGATCGCCCGCCCGCTGCCCGAACTACTTGCGGTCGCGGGTGGCAACCGCGACGCCGCGGCGCGCGTCGTCGACCATTTCGTGTCTGCTCGCGTGCTGGTCGCGGATGCCGGAAGCGTCGAACTCATCCACGACGCGGTGATCGACGCGTGGCCGCGCCTGAAATCCTGGATCCAGGACGACCGGGCCGATGCCGCGCTGCGGCAGAGGATCGAAGCCGACGCGGTGACCTGGATCGAGAGCGGTCGCAACAAGGGGCTTCTCTATCAGCGCGGGCGTATGGACGTCGTGGCCGAACAGAATCCCAGTCTCGGCGACCCGGGGTCTGCGCCGCGCACGGACGACGTGGTCGCACTCAGTCCGAACGCCGTGGAGTTCCTCGATGCGTCGAGGAGACAGATCGCCTGGCTGGGTAGAAGGCGACGCGCCATCATCGCGGTTCTGGCACTCGCGGCGCTGGTCGCGCTGGTGATGAGCGGGGTCGCCTGGGTGGCGAAGGGGCGCGCGGAGGCAGAACGCAGCACCGCGCAGTTCCAGCAGATCATCGCGTTGTCCGACTCCATGCGTGACGAGGACCCGACCACGTCGTCACACCTCGCGCTGGCGGCCGCTCACCTGCGGCCCGACAGCGACGTGGCGTATTCGCGGCTCATCGCGACCCAGGGGGTTCCCCTCGCCAACACCCTCAGGGGGCATACCGGGCCGGTGTACAGCACCGCCGTCTCCCCGGACGGTTCGGTGCTCGCCTCGGCGAGCGACGACGGTACCGTCCGTCTCTGGTCGCTCGGGGAGGACTCCGGGCCGGCGGTGATCGGCGATCCGCTCCAGCTGTCCTCGAAGTACATGGCGTCGGTGTCCTTCAGTCCGGACGGCCGATACCTCGCCGCGGGCGGCGGCGACGGTGCGGTGTGGATCTTCGATATCTCCGATCACGCCGCACCGAGGCCGGTGCTGGACCAGGAGGTCTTCGCCTCGGGCGCCGTCCACAACGTGAGGTACGGACCGTCGGGCCGTGTGCTCGCCGTGCCCTACGACGACGGTACGGTCGCGCTCCTCGACACGTCCGATCCGACGTCGGGGCGTTTTCCGGTGGCGTCGGTCCGCGGCCACGAGGGCGCGGTGCGGACCGTTGCCTTCCGGCCGGACGGGGCCGTGATGGCCACATCCAGCGACGATCGCACCGTGCGGCTCTGGGACGTCACCGACCGGGCAGCACCGGTTCCCCTGGGCGAGCCGCTGCGCGGATTCGAGGACGTCGCGCACTCGGTCGGGTTCAGCGGCGACGGCAGGACCCTGGCGGCCAGCAGCGACGACGGCGTGTTGCGCCTGTTCGACACCAGCGATCCGAGGGCCCCGTATCCCGTCGGGGTTCCTGTGCGCGCCCACACCGGCGGTGTCTGGAGTATCGCGTTCCTTCCGGACGGCCGGACGCTGGCCAGTGCGTCCTGGGACGGCACCGCGAAACTCTGGGACATCGACCCCGAGGAGCGGTACCTCGACGAAATCAGTCCCGCGCTGACCGGTCACGGCGGCGGTGTCGCCACCCTCGCGATCACTCCGGACGGAGACACGGTGATCACCGGAGGTCAGGACGCCAATCTGCGTGTCTGGACGATGCCGCACACACGGATCTCCGTCGTCGATGCGGCATTGACCAAGCCGTCCGTCAGCCGCGCCGGGGATCTCGTCGCCACCGGCAGCTACGGCCCGACGGTGTCGTTGTGGCGAGTCGACGATGCCGGAGACTGGGACCGCGCGGGAGGCGTGACCCTGCCCCGCCCGCTCGGCGGTGCCTACGTGTGCGCGTTGTCGCCCTCCGGCACCGTTCTCGCGACGGCACCCACCTCCGGCGGGAGCGTCCAACTCTGGGATGTCCGCGATCCCGCCGACCCGCGACCGTTTGCCGATCCTGTTCCGCTGGGCACCCGGTTCACCTCGTCTCTCGCGTTCTCACCGGACGGCGCGACTCTGGTGACCGGTGCCGACGACTTCTCGGTGCAGTTGTGGGACATCGCCGACCCCGCAGCGCCGGTGCCGTGGGGAGATCCGCTCACCGGTCCCGAGAATCTGGTCCGTACCGCCGTGATCAGCCCGGACGGCCGGAGCCTCGTCGTAGCGAGCGCGGACAGCAGCATCTACGCGTGGGATATCGCCGACCCGCGGGCTCCCATCCCCACCACGGTGTCCGGCGGGCACGATGCCGGAGTCAACGCCGCGGCATTCGGGCGTGAAGGGGACGTGCTGGTCACCGGCAGCGACGATCACGGAGTTCTGATGTGGGATCGGGACGTCGCCGGGAACTTCACCGCGCGACCCCAAGCGCTTCGCGGCCACACCGGCACCGTGTACTCGGTATCGATCACCCGTGACGGCACCAAAGCGATCAGCGGCAGCGACGACGGGACGATCCGGTTGTGGGACGTGTCCGACGCGGAGGGCATGCGGGAGGTCGGTGGCCCGATCACCGACACCGGGGTCGGACGCTGGCAGGTGGTGTTCCGGCCCAACGGAACGGTCGTCGCAGCGGGCGGCGACGGGGTGCTCCGGATGTGGAATCTCGACGCGGCCGCTGTCGCGCAGCGGGTCTGCCGCTCTACGTCCGGACGGGTCAGTGACATCCTGCCGCGGTTCGATCTGCCCGCACCCGCTCGCGAGGTGTGCTGAGCGCGAGGATGCTCGCCGCCTTGTCGAGGCATTCCTGCCATTCGGCGTCGGGGTCCGAATCGATCGTGATCCCGCCGCCGACGCCGAGCACGCAGGTTCCCGCACCGAATTCCACGGTCCGGATCGCGACGTTCAATTCGGTGCCGGCGAGCGGACTCGACATGCCGACGGTGCCGCAGTAGACGCCGCGGGAGTGCGGTTCCCACTGCCGGAGCAGGTCACGAGCGCGGATCTTGGGACATCCGGTGACCGACGCCGGCGGGAACGCCGCGTCGAGAAGATCCGCGGTGGTGACGCCGGGCCGCGACCGGGCCGCCACCGTCGAGACCAGGTGCCACACCCCGGGCGCCGGCCGGACCGCGAGTAGTTCTTCGACGGTGACACTGCCGGTCTCCGCGACCCGGCCCAGGTCGTTGCGAACCAGGTCGACGATCATGATGTTCTCCGCCACGTCCTTGACCGATGCCCGCAGCAGTGCCGGGTCGGCGGACAGCGGGAGCGTGCCCTTGATGGGGCTCGAGCGCAGGGCGTCGCCGTGACGGGAGACGAACAGTTCGGGCGAGAGCGACGCGACGGCGCCCCACGGTCCTTGCAGATATGCGGCGCGCGCGGGTGCGGTCCGCGCGACTGCGGCGGTGAAGAACGCCAACGGGTCTCCGGTCCACGTACCGGTGAAGCGCGTGCAGACGCACGCCTGGTACACCTCGCCGGCGCGGATCGCGTCGAGGCACTGCTCCACACCGCGTCGGTGCGTCTCGCGGTGCGGCGGCGACCAATCGATGTGCCAGAACCTCTCCCGGACCCGAGGTTCCACGACGGCGGCAGCCAGGTCGGACGGGCACGGAGCAGCACCGAGGGTCTCGTACCACCAGCACCCGTCGGCATCGAGCCTGAGCACGGTGTCGGTCCAGCCGCCCGCCGCGGCGGGCCGCCCGGAGTGTTCCGGCGACGGACCGGACGCAGACCCGTCCGGGTAGGCGAGATAACCGATCCAGCCGCCGCCGACGACCGGGCCCCCGGGCGTACGCGCCTCCGGGATATCCGGGCACGCGAAGGCGTCGGAGGGGTCGACCGCGCCGGTGGCCAGGGACGGTGCGATCAGGGCGGCCGAGCCGAACCAGTCGCCCGTCACCGCCGCGGGAGGCGGCACCCCGAGGTTCCGCGCGCGTTCCGCGAGGGAGGCGAGAACCTGAGCGGGAGTGCCACCGCGCCCGAGCCGTTCCATCCGCATGGCTCGAGCTTGTCAGATCGCCCCGGCAGCCCCCGGGTGAGCCCCGAGATGCGCGAGCTTGTCGGGGTTGCGTACCACGTACACGCCCGTGATCAGGTCGTTGTCGATCTCGAACTGGAGGACGAGATCGAGTTTTTCACCTGAGTACACGAGCAGTCCCGGCATGCTGCCGACCGGGACGGCCTCGATTCTCATGTCCGGCAGCGGGTGCCGCACGAGCCCGCCGAACAGCCGCGCCACTCGGGCCGCGCCGATCACCGGAACCCTGGCTGCGGTGGCCTTGCCTCCTCCGTCCGCGATGTACACGACGTCGGGTGCCAGCAGTTGCAACAGGGTGTCGACGTTGCCGGTGGTGGCGGCGGCCAGGAATTCGACGACCACCCGGTTCGCCTCCTCACCCGCGGGGGTGAACCGACGGCGGCGCGCACGGACGTGTTCGCGCGCTCGGTGGGCAATCTGCCGCACGGTGTCCTCGCGGCGGTCGACGGTCTCGGCGATCCGGGCGTGGTCGAATCCGAACACCTCACGCATCACGAACACTGCACGTTCGAGCGGACTCAACGTTTCCAGGACCAGCAGCATCGCCAGCGACACCGACTCGGCGAGTTCGATCGCCCCGGAGGCATCCGGCACTGTGAGCACAGGCTCGGGAAGCCACGGGCCCACGTATTCCTCGCGGCGACGCCGCGCCGAGCGCAGACTGTTGAGCGCCTGACGGGTCACGATCTGCGCCGCGTATGCACGCGGGTTGTCGACCGCGGCCCGATCGGTGCCGGCCCAGCGCATGAAACTGTCCTGGAGGACGTCTTCACTGTCGGCGACGCTCCCGGTGATCTCGTACGCGATCGAGAACAACAGCCCCCGGTGTTCGGTGAAGACGTCCTCGGCCGTCACTGCGCACTCCTCGCGGGTCGAATGAGGCCGCAGCCCTGACCTTCCGCCGATCGGAGGTCGCGGCCCCGAGCCTGTCGTCGCATCGACAGGATCGTCCCACGCAATATCGATTCCTTCACCGGTGCGACGACCCGGCCACGCAGCGAGAACGCGGAGGGGCTGTCGTCACGTGCGGTGAACTGCACCGCGCCGCGGCCGCGTCCGAGCGAGAGACATTGGGCGACGAACCTCAGCGACAGCGTCGAGGGTGAACGGCCTTGCAGGATCTCCCAAACGGTGTCGGCACCGTGCGCGCCGAGCGGCATCGCGGCCTGGCAGCTCATCCGGATATGGTCCCGGCCCGCGACGGTCACTGCGTCGCCGACACCCACCACGGCGGTGCCGTCCGCCGACTGCAGGCCGGCGTCGACGCGCAGCCTGCCGGAGGCGTCCACCGGCAGCCCGCTGCGACGGGCGAGGTCGGGAACCGAGAATCCGCCGGCCCAGACGACGAGCGCAGCGGGGATCGCGGTGCCGTCGTCGAGGAGTACCGCGTCCTCGGTCAGGCGCGTCGCATGCACGCGCGGCCGCACGTCGATACCGAAGCTGTCCAATGTGCGGTTCACGTACTGCCGGGTGCCGTCCGGAAAGCCCGCGCCCGGGTCACCGACGAGGCTGTAGTCGGCCCCGGGATGTTCGGACGCGAGTTCGGCGGCGGCTTCGATGCCGGTGAAGCCCCCACCCACGACCACAACCGGCGCGTGGGCGGGAAGTTCGGCGAGCGCGTTGTGCAGCGCTGTCGCAGATTCGAGGTCGGAGACGGAGAACGCTCTTTCCATCCCGGGCACGGCGCTCGTTGCCGGGCCGCTTCCGACGGCGTACGCGACGGCGTCGCACCGCAGTGCCGTGCCGTCGGTGAGCGTTACCGCGTCGGGCTCGATCCGTTCCGCCGTAGCCACTCGCAGCGAGGCGCGTGGATGCAGCAGGTCGGCGAGGTTGTGGGTGGCAGACCCCGAACCGGCGGCCACCTGGTGCAGTCGGGTTCGTTCGACGAACACCGCCCGCGGATTCACCACGGTCACCGCGACTTCGGGGTGGCGTGCCAGCCGATTTGCTGCTGTGACGCCCGCGTACCCCGCGCCGACCACCACCACGTCGAATTGCGTTGTCATCTCGATCGCCCTTCACTCGGTTCGGATGTGTCACCGATGGGACACCGGTGGAGCGCGGTGTGTGACATCCGACGGGTCACCGCCCGATGCGGTGCTGCCAGGCCTCGAGAGACGCGGACTCGGCCGCGTCGCGCCCCGCGTGGAAACCGTCGGCGTCGATCCCGCGGCTTCGGGACGCCCGGGTAGTGGGGAAGAGACGCCGGAACTCGGTGTCCACCGCTTCCGAGCGGCGCGCCAGGATCGGCGCGAGGGAGGTCACCGGAACGTGCGCGTCGGCGGCGGCACCCGCCGTGGCCCGAGCGTCGGCCTCGCGCAGCCTCTCGCCGACCCGCTTCGCGTAGCCGGTGAGGAACGCGCGGCGGAACGCCGTTGCCGACCCGCCGCGCCGGCCGGCGGTTCCGGCGGCACCGAGAGCGCGGGTCGCCTGTACGAGGAGTGAGGTGAAGAGAAGCTCGACCTGTGCAAGATCTGCCACGGTGCCGACGACGGTCGCGATCTGCACGCGGGTGAACCACACGGTGCGGACCCGATTGGCGTCGCCGATCGCGGTGAGCAGCAGCACCTTCTCTTTGATGTACGGGCCGTCGAGGTGGAGACGCCGGCCGCGCACGGGATCGGTGAGACGAGTGGTACCGGTGAGCAGTGCGGAGCCGAGCGCGTACCGCGTCACGAGTTCCTGCGCTTTCGCAGTGAGCGCCTCGGCCTCGTCGGGGAAGTCGGTGGATTCCGCTTTCGACAGCAGACCGCGGATGCGGTCGAGCACGCGTGGATCGGGTGCGGCCTCTGTGGTGTCGCCGGGAGTGCGCAGGGGTGGCCACTGCGAGGGTGGGGCATCGAGCCGGGTGAACGCCGGTAGGTACTTCCAGGTGAAGGCCAGCCCGTCGACCTGGTAGCGGGAGATCTCGGGACATGCGTATCGCAGGCCCGTCCAGAGGTCGGGCGAGAGCGCGGCGAGCCGGGCGGGCACCGGGTGCCGTTCGGCGATGGCCTGCACTTGCCGTACCCAGTCGTCGGGAGCGCGTTCGGCGGCCCGGTTACGGCGCGCATCGAAGAGCACGGTGAGCGCGGCGAGCGGGATGTCGGTGTCGTCGCCCGACCTCGCGGTCAGGTGCAGTATGTCGGCGGGTTGCCAGCCGCGCTCGTAGACATCCCCGAGTTCGGCGAGGAGCACCTCGGCGTGCAGCTCGTCTGTTCGAATGTATGTTCTATCGCTCCGCATGAGCGGAGTGTGGCGCACCCCACCGACAGAACCGGTGGGGCGTCGCGAACCTGCTGGTGAGGGCTCAGTCCTCGTCGACGTAGCGCGGGAACACCGGGGACGGTGCGGGGAGCGCGGTGCCCGGCACGAGCCGCGTGGCGATGTCCGCGAACTGCCGGGCGCCGGGGTCCTGGCCGAGCAGATCGAGGATCTTGGCACCGGAATCGGGCATCACCGGCTGAACGAGGATCCCGACGATACGCACGACCTCGAGCGTGACGTAGAGAACCGTCGCCATGCGCTCGGGATCGGTCTTGCGGAGCACCCACGGCTGCTGCGCGGAGAAGTAGCGGTTGGTTTCGCCGAGCACTCGCCAGATCGCCTCGAGGCCGAGGTGCAGTGCCTGCACGTCGAACTCGGCGCGCACCTCGTCGAGCAGTGCGTCGGCCTGCGCGAGCATCGCCTCGTCTTCCGCGGTGAAAGCACCCGGAGTCGGAGCCTGACCGTCGAGGTTCTTGGCGACCATGGTGAGCGAGCGCTGCGCGAGGTTACCGAGGTCGTTGGCGAGGTCGGCGTTGATGCGGCTCGCGATGGCGTCGTGGCTGTAGCTGCCGTCCTGGCCGTACGAGATCTCACGCAGCAGGAAGAAGCGCAACTGGTCGAGACCGAAGCGCTCGACCATCTCGAGGGGATCGACGACGTTGCCCACCGACTTGGACATCTTCTCGCCCTTGTTGAACAGGAACCCGTGCACGAACACCCGCTTGGGCAGTTCGAGGCCCGCGGACATCAGGAATGCGGGCCAGTAGACGGTGTGGAACCGCGTGATGTCCTTGCCGATGATGTGCAGGTCGGCGGGCCAGTAGCGCCGGTAGGACTCGGATTCGGTATCGGGGAACCCGGCACCGGTGAGGTAGTTGGTGAGGGCATCGACCCAGACGTACATCACGTGCTCGGGATTGCCGGGGACGGGAACACCCCAGTCGAACGTGGTGCGCGAAATCGACAGATCCTTGAGCCCGCCGGCGACGAAGCTGACGATCTCGTTGCGCCGGGTCGCGGGGGCGATGAACTCGGGCTGTTCCTCGTACAGCTTCTGCAGCCGGTCCTGATACGCCGACAAGCGGAAGAAGTACGTGGACTCCTCGGTCCATTCGACGGGCGTGCCGGTATCGGTGGAGATGCGCGACCCGTCTTCGAGCAACGTCGTCTCGGCGTCGGTGTAGAAGGCCTCGTCGCGGACGGAGTACCAGCCCGCATAGGTGTCGAGATAGATGTCGCCCGCATCGACCATCCGCTGCCAGATCGCCGCGCTCGCCTCGAGATGGTCCTGGTCCGTCGTACGGATGAACCTGTCGTACGAGATCTTCAGGGCCTTGTCCATCGCCTCGAAGACGTCGGAGTTGCGCGACGCGAGGTCGGTGACGGAGATTCCTTCTTTCGCCGCCGTCTGCTGCATCTTCAGGCCGTGCTCGTCGGTACCGGTGAGGAAGCGGACGTCGAAGCCGTCGAGACGCTTGAACCGGGCGATCGCATCCGTGGAGATGTACTCGTAGGCGTGCCCGATGTGCGGGACGCCGTTCGGATACGCGATCGCGGTGGTGACATAGAACGGCGGGCGGGAGGAATCAGGCGCAGTCATGGTGGCGCTAGTTTATAGGGCGTGAGCAAAGCCCGTCCCGCCCCCGAACCCCCGCAGCCGCTCGCGCCTCTCGTGGACGCCCACACGCATCTCGATGCGTGCGGAGCGCACGACGCCGCGACCACCGCCGCCATCCTGGATCGGGCCGCCGCGGTGGGAGTCGGGCGGGTGGTCACCGTCGCCGACGATCTCGATGCCGCGAAGTTCGCGGTCGAGGCCGCCCATTGGGACGAGCGCGTGTTCGCCGCGGTGGCGATCCATCCAACCCGTGCCAACAGCCTCGACGACGCGATGCGCGCCGACATCGAGACGCTCGCCGCCGATCCGCGGTGTGTCGCGGTGGGGGAGACGGGCCTGGATCTGTACTGGCCGGGCAAGCTCGACGGCTGCGCCGAACCCGCGGAACAGGAAGACGCGTTCCGCTGGCACATCGATCTTGCGAAGCGCCTGGGCAAGCCGTTGATGATCCACAACCGTGAGGCCGACGCGGACCTGCTGCGTGTGCTCCACGCCGAGGGCGCACCGGAGACCGTGATCTTCCACTGCTTCTCCTCGGACGCGGACATGGCACGCAAGTGCGTCGACGCCGGGTACGTGCTCAGTTTCTCGGGCACCGTGAGTTTCAAGAACGCGAAGGCCCTGCGGGAGGCCGCACCGCTCGTGCCCGCCGACCTCGTGCTGGTCGAGACCGATGCGCCGTTCCTGACACCGCACCCCTTCCGTGGTGCGCCCAACGAGTCGTACTGCCTGCCGTACACGGTGCGGGCGCTCGCGGAGGTGCGGGGCGAGAGCGCCGAGGAACTCGCACACGCGACCACAGCGAACGCCGAACGGGTATACCGACTTTCGTGAACGACACTCACGTGGGCAGCCACCGCGTGAGACCGTAGGGTTCATGCGCGCATTCGTCCACACCTCCCACCCCTCTCGGGTGATCTTCGGGGCGGGGAGCGCAGCGGGTGTCGCCGACGAGGTTCGGCGACTCGGCGGCACGCGGGTGCTGCTGCTCGGAGGCGCCCATGTGGATGCGCAGGCCACCCTCGTGGAAGAGATTCTCGGTCCGCTGATGGTTGCGCGCTTCGACGGGGCGGAGATGCATACGCCCGTCCTGGTCACCGAGCGCGTGATCGTGAGCATGGCCGAGCACTATGTCGATGCGATCGTCGCGGTGGGCGGTGGCTCGACCACCGGTCTCTCGAAAGCGCTTGCGCTTCGTAGCGGGCTGGACCAGGTCATTCTGCCGACCACCTATGCCGGTTCGGAGGTGACGCCCGTACTGGGCGAGACGTCCGAGGGTGTGAAGGTCACGCGTTCGTCTCGGGAGATTCTGCCGGAGACGGTGATCTACGACGTCGACTTCACCGCAACTATGCCGATTCCCCTGGCCGTGACCAGCGCGATCAACGCTCTGGCACACGCGGTGGAGGCACTGTATTCCGAGCATGCGAACCCTGTCGTCGACGCTCTCGCGGTCGAGTCGATCTCGGCGATCGGTCGCGGTCTGCCCGCGCTGGGTGCCGATCTCGCGGACCTCGAGGGCCGGTCGGATCTGTTGCTCGCCGCGTGGCTGGCCGGAACCTGCCTCGCCTCCGTGGGCATGGGCCTGCATCACAAGATCTGTCACGTCCTCGGCGGATCGTTCGGTCTGCCGCACGCCGCGGTACACACCGTGATGCTGCCACACGTCATGGCGTACAACGCGGTGTCGGTCCCGCGCGTGATGGAACGGATCGCCGACGCGCTGGTCACTCCGACGGCACCCGCTGGGGTGTACGACCTGATCGCCGCGGCAGGCGGCCCGACGACCTTGGCCGAACTCGGTATGGCCGAAGCGGACCTCGACGAGGCTGCGCGACTGGCGACGGAGAAGCCCTATCCCAACCCGCGTGAGGTGACCCGTGTGGGTGTGCGGCGTCTGCTGGGAGAGGCCTTCGCGGGCACCAGACCGGAGTGAGGCTTTTCCTTGTAGTTGAACCTACAACCATCTTTTGTTAGCTTGGTTGTCGCGTCAACTATTTGTCGCGTCAAGCGCTGGGGCCGTCGGCTCCGCCCATCGAAAGGCCCCCTGTGAACAGCACGCTCGCTCGCGACATCGGAATCCTGGTCGCCCGTCTCGGCATCGGCATCATCTTCTTGGTCCACGGCCTCCAGAAGCTCAACGTCTGGGGATACGAGGGCACCAAGGCCGGCTTCGAGGGTATGGGTGCGCCGATCCCTGCCGTCACCGCGTTCGTGGCCACGTGGGTGGAGGTGCTCGGCGGGCTCGCGCTGATCCTCGGCGTCCTCGTCCCGGTGTTCGGGGTCCTGCTGTTCCTCGTCATGGCCGGTGCCTTCTTCATCGCGCACGTCGACAACGGCGTGTACGCCGCGGACGGTGGATTCGAACTCGTCACCGCACTCGGGCTCGGGGCGCTGCTGCTCGCCGTCGTCGGGGCGGGTGCATTCAGCGTGGACCGCTTCCTCGCGCCGAAGATTCCGCTGCTCCGCGCCGCGTAACCGCGAGGGCGACGAGAGGCTGCGGGTGCACCACCCGCAGCCTCTTTTGCTGTCCGATTCCCGCAGATTCGGCGGGCTTTGCCGTCGAATGTTCCGTGAAATGCATCGGCATATCGGAAAGCTGTAAGACGCGTCACATGCCTCCCATATCGGACATTCACACCATGGTCGGCACATCGTTTATATGCGGCTTCCAATCACGAAATGTAACCTCGGGAATTTCGTAGTAAACGCAGGTAGAGGGCATCGGGTTGCCATAACAATATCGGTTCGTTACCGTGCTGTAATCACCGTCGTCTTCTGACTGGAATTGTTGTGTCACCTCTCAATAAGATCAACTCTACGAAATCCCCGGTGTTATTCGCCGTGATCGCCGCACTGCTTGTGACGCTTGTGGCAGGTGGGATAACAGCGGTCGTCAAGCATAAAGACTTGACGCTCGACATCGACGGAGAGACCAGGGCCTTCGGGACCATGAGCTCCACCGTCGGCGACATTCTCGAGGACGCCGGTTACGCCGTCGGCGAGCACGATGTCGTCGCGCCCGCTGTCGATGCGAAGGTCTCCGACGGCGACACGCTCGTGCTGCGTCGGGCCCGGGAGATCCAGCTGACCGTGGACGGGGAGAGCCGCTCGGTGTGGACGACGGCACTCACTGTCGACGAGGCGCTCGACCAGTTCCGGCTGGGCGACGACGTCTACGTGTCGGCATCGCGTTCGCATCGTCTGCCCCTCGAAGGTTCTGATCTCGAGGTCGTGAGCCCCAAGAATGTGCGGTTGGCCGACAACGGCGCTCCCGCCGCAGAGGTCCGGGTCGCCGCGCCCACCGTCGGCGATCTCCTCGAGAGCCAGAACCTGTCCCTCGAGCAGGCCGACTCGGTCAATCACCCGCTCGACGCCCCGCTTGCCGAAGGCATGGAAGTGGTGGTGACCCGCGACCGCGTCGAGTCCCGCACCGAGCGCATGCCCATCGGTCAGCCCGAAAACAGGGTCGACGATCCCGGCATGTTCGAAGGTGAGATCGCCCACGACAACCCCGGTACGCCGGGCGAGCGTGAGATCACCTTCGACGTGCACACCGTCAACGGCGTGGAGGTCGGACGCACCGAAACCGCATCGAACGTCCTGACCGAGCCCGCACCCGCCGTGGTGCGCGTGGGCACGAAGCCGAAGCCCGCGCCTCCGGCTCCGCCCGCCGCTCCCGCATCGGGACGCGGTTCGACCTGGGATTCGCTCGCACAGTGCGAGGCCACGGGCAACTGGGCTGCCAACACCGGTAACGGGTTCTACGGCGGTCTCCAGTTCACCCAGCAGACCTGGGCGGCATTCGGCGGAACCCAGTACGCTCCCCGCGCCGACCTTGCGACTCGTGAGCAGCAGATCGCGGTCGCCGAGAAGGTTCAGGCCGGTCAGGGCTGGGGTGCATGGCCTTCGTGCACCAGCAAGCTCGGCCTGCGGTGAGGCCTTCCGATGACCTCGCGGTGCGCATGACGCGCCTACAGGTGCGCTAGGTTCGCCTCGTGCCAGCAGATTCTTCAGACGCCACCCCGGCTTCTCCCCGCGGCCTCGCCGCCTTGCTCGGACCCGCAGAGGTCCGCACGCTCGCGGAGGAGTTCGGGGTGCGTCCGACAAAGCAACTCGGACAGAACTTCGTCCATGACGCCAACACGGTGCGACGCATCGTGAACGTCGCGGGTGTCGACCGCGACGATGTGGTGCTCGAGGTCGGGCCGGGCCTGGGTTCTCTCACCCTCGCTCTGCTCGACGTCGTCGATCGGGTGGTGGCCGTCGAACTCGATCCGAGGCTCGCCGAGCGCCTCCCGGGCACGGTCGCGGAGCGTGCGCCCGAACTGGTGGACCGGCTCGACGTCGTGCACATGGACGCGATGAAGGTGCTGCCCCGAGATCTGCCGGCGGCGCCGACCGCGTTGGTGGCGAACCTGCCGTACAACGTCGCAGTACCCGTTCTTCTGCACCTGTTCTCCGAGTTCCCTTCCATCCGTACGGCATTGGTGATGGTGCAGTCCGAAGTGGCTGATCGCCTCGCCGCCGAGCCGGGCGGCCGGATCTACGGGGTGCCGAGTGTGAAGGCGCGTTTCTTCGGTGACGTCCGGAGAGCGGGCGCCGTGGGGCGTGCGGTCTTCTGGCCGGTGCCGAAGGTCGAATCCGGACTGGTTCGCGTCGATCGGTACGCGGAGCCGCCGTGGCCGACCGACACCGCGCACCGCAAGAAGGTGTTTGCTGCGGTCGATGCTGCATTTGCGCAGCGCCGCAAGACATTACGTGCGGCGCTGAGCACGTGGGCGGGCTCTCCCGCGGAAGCGGAGCGTCGCCTCGTCGCGGCGGGAATCGACCCGTCCACGCGGGGGGAGAAGCTCGACGCCGCCGCGTTCGTGCGACTCGCGTCCGTGGAATAATGGTGTGATCCAGCTCACTGACGCTGGTGGGGCGCCGTCCGTATGTGGTCTACTGATCTCGGTCGTTGGATATTGTGTTTGTGGTTAGCCCCTCGCACATTTCTGGTTGCGAGCGGATGCGATTAGCCACCACGGAATCGTCTCAATCGTGTAGTGACAGGCCCGGGAGGCACACAGTCTCCCGACGAGACAGGACAGTGTTTACGCGTCCTGCCTGCTTTAAGGAATACAGAATGACTGAAGGTACCGTGAAGTGGTTCAACGGCGAAAAGGGCTTCGGCTTCATTGCCCCGGCCGACGGCTCCGCTGACGTCTTCGTGCACTTCTCCGAGATCCAGGGCGGCGGCTTCCGCACCCTCGAGGAGAACCAGCGCGTGAGCTTCGAGATCGGCCAGGGCCAGAAGGGCCCGCAGGCCACCGGCGTCACCGTTATCGGCTGACACCAACTTTCTCCGGCGGGGCCGGCCCCCGTGCGGGGGGGCCGGCCCAGCTGTATTTCCGGATCACCTGTGTTTCCGGATCAGTTGTATTTCTGTGGGCGCCAACCTGTTTCACCCTGCTCGGGATGTGCGGTGGGATGTGACCCCACCCACCATGCATAGCGGGTGGCCACGATCTGTGATCTAATGGAATCTGGTCGTTAGGTAGTGTGTTTGCGGTTAGCCCCTCGCACATTTTCTGGTTGCGAGCGGATGCGAAACCCCACGGAATCGTTTCAATCGTGTAGTGACAGACCCGGGAGGCACACAGTCTCCCGACGAGACAGGACAGTGTTTACGCGTCCTGCCTGCTTTAAGGAATACAGCATGACTGAAGGTACCGTGAAGTGGTTCAACGGCGAAAAGGGCTTCGGCTTCATTGCTCCGGCCGATGGCTCCGCTGACGTCTTCGTGCACTTCTCCGAGATCCAGGGCGGCGGCTTCCGCAGCCTCGAGGAGAACCAGCGCGTGAGCTTCGAGATCGGCCAGGGCCAGAAGGGCCCGCAGGCCACCGGCGTCACCGTTATCGGCTGACACCAA
>NZ_JAXION010000057.1:0-28032 GCF_049311045.1 Rhodococcus sp. 7Tela_A2
GGGGGGGGGGGGGGTGGGGGGCGGCGGGGTGCGCGGGGGCGGCGGGCGGGCCGGGGGGGCCGCCCGGGCGGCGTGCTTCGTCAGGGCACGGTGTATTCGGTGGAGCAGTCGTAGTACGTAACGTTCTGCCCGTTGTCTGCGGTGTTGGTGACACCGGTGACGGCCGTGATCCGGCCCGGTTCCGTGTTCTGGACAGGCAACTCGATGATCGTGTCACCAGCGTCGATACGCGCCGTTGCCTCGCCGACGCCGTTGAAACCCGTGTCGAGGTTTGCCCAGACCACATGCGCCCTCTGGGTGTACGGCGCTGCAGACTGCGAATGGGTGTGGAACGTGAAGATCACTTGCCCGGGTGCGGGCGAGGCCACGGTGACGTCACTGCTGTCGAAACGACCGAAGTCGTTGGGATCGACGTAATCGATGCTGCAGAACGGTGTCTCGACGGGATCCTTCGGCGGGAACAAGTCGACGGAGTTCCACGGGACCGCGTGCGCCACACCCACGCTCAGTGATGCGGCCGCGACGGTGACGAGCGGGGTGACGATCAGGCGGGACAGTTTCCGGTGCATATCTCTCCTCGGACGGTTCAGTGGCGCAACAGGCACGCACGAAAATGGCCGGGTGGTGAGAGAATCCTGGCATCGCGATACGTTTCCGGCGCCCGAAAACCTCGAATACGTTGGCGCCGTGTGCGTTCAGCGGACGCTCCGGAACCCCAAGCCCGCTAGGACGGGGTATACACGTCTCGCTATCCCCCTTTCACGTTATACCGCATCGGGCGACCTCATGAGACCCGGATTTTCGGCCCATACTCGCTCGCAGAGTGCTCGGGCGCGCAGCGAGAGGAGCGGGCATGAACTACGTACTGGGTCTAGATGAGGTCGGGCGGGAACAGGGGGCGCCGGCAGGAGGAAAAGGGGCGAATCTAGGAGAACTCACGAGGGTCGCAGGGACGCGTGTGCCGGACGGCTTCTGCGTCACAGCGGATGCATTCACGCGTGCCATGGACGCCGTTCCGTCATTCGGTGACCTGCTCGATCGACTGTCGCTACTCGACCCGGACGACCGCGACGGGATCCGTGTGGCGAGCGGGACGCTCCGCGACTCCATCGAAGATCACGGCGTTCCGGACGATGTCGCGGGCGCGGTCCTCGCGGCGCTCGGCGGGTTCGGTGGAGATGCCGCCTTCGCGGTCCGGTCCAGTGCCACCGCCGAGGACTTGCCCACGGCGTCTTTCGCCGGACAGCAGGATTCGTACCTCAACGTCTCGGGCCGTGACCAGATCCTTCGGTGCGTAACGCGATGCTGGGCGTCGCTGTTCACCGAGCGGGCCGTCACCTATCGTATGCGGAACGGATTCGACCACCGGCAGGTCCGTATGGCTGTGGTCGTGCAGAAGATGGTGTTCCCGGACGCGGCGGGGGTTATGTTCACCGCCGACCCGGTTACCTCCGATCGCACGGTCGTTTCCGTGGAAGCAGTCTTCGGGCTCGGTGAGGCGCTCGTGTCGGGCTCGGTGAACCCGGACGTCTACAGCGTGCGCGCAGGCGATGTCGTCACCAGGGCGGTTGCCCGGAAACGGCACGCTCTGTGGGCTGCGCCCACCGGGGGAACGCGCGTCCGGGAAGTCGAACCGGAGCGGCGGAACATCCCCGTCCTGTCCGACGCGCAGATCCTTCGTCTCGCGCGTCTGGGGCGGGACATCGAGGCTCATTTCGGCTGCCCCCAGGACATCGAATGGTGTCTGGTGGGCGACGACTTCCGCGTCGTCCAGAGTCGGCCCGTCACCACCCTGTTCCCGCTCCCCGCAGTACGGGACGGAGAAAAACACGTCTACGTGTCGGTCGGACATCAGCAGATGATGACCGACGCCATGAAGCCGTTGGGAATCTCCGTGTGGCAGTTGACGAGTCCGGCACCCATGCGTGATGCGGGAGGACGGTTGTTCGTCGATGTCACCGCTGCGCTGTCCGCACCGGCGACCCGTGCCGCCCTGGTGGAAGGCCTCGGAAGATCCGATCCACTCATCGGGGATGCCTTGCACACCGTTCTCGCCCGCGCGGATCTCGTTGGATCGGGCACCGACGAGCAGCCGGGCGGTCCCGTGCCGGACGCACCCGACCTGCTCGACGCGGACCCGGAGGTCGTCACCGAGTTGATCGCGCACGCGGAGGCCTCTCTGGACGCGTTGCAGCGCGAGATCCGTGGCAGATCCGGGACGGCGTTGCTCGATTTCATAGAATGCGACATCCAGGAGCTGAGACGGCTGTTGTTCGATCCGCGAAGTCTTCGGGTGATCACCTCCGCGACGGAATCGGCGCGGTGGCTCGACGCCCATCTCCACGAGTGGCTCGGTAAGAGGAACGTTGCCGACACGCTCGCGCAATCCGTTCCCCACAACGTCACCTCCGAGATGGGTTTGGCGCTCCTCGACGTCGCGGACGCGATCCGGCCGTACCCGGAGGTGGTGGAGTTCCTTCGGCATGTGGCGCGATCGGGTGGCGACGACGAACGTTTCCGGCGGGAACTGGGTGAGATCCCCGGCGGCCCGCAGGCCGAAGCCGCGATCGACGAGTATCTCGCCGAGTACGGGATGCGCTGTGCCGGCGAGATCGACATCACGAGGCCACGCTGGAGCGAACGGCCGACGGCTCTGGTGCCGGTGATCGTCGGCAACGTCGAGAACTTTGCTCCCGGCGCTGCGAGGCGGCGTTTCGAACACGGCCGGCGTGAGGCGGAAGAAACGACACGCGAGTTGCTCGGACGCCTACGGACGCTGCCGGACGGGAATCGGAAAGCCGACGAGACCGAACGGATGATCGACCGTCTCCGGACTTTCTCGGGGTACCGGGAGTACCCGAAGTACGCCATGGTCAGCCGTTATTTCGTGTACAAACGAGCACTGTCCGCCGAAGCCGAGCGCCTCGTGCACGCAGGTGTACTCCGCCACCGGGACGACATCTTCTACCTGAGGTTCGAGGAACTGCGCGACATCGTGCGCACGCATCGAGAGTGCGACGCCCTTGTGCGGGAGCGGAAAGACTTGTTCCGCACGTACACGTCTCTCACGCCCCCTCGGGTCTTCACGTCCGACGGGGAGGTCATCGTGGGGGAGTACCGGCGTGAGGACGTCCCCGACGGCGCACTGACCGGCATGCCGGTCTCCGCCGGGGTGGTCGAGGGGAGAGCCCGGGTGGTCGACGACATGGCGAAGGCGGACCTCGAGCCGGGCGACATCCTGGTCACCGCGTATACCGATCCGAGTTGGACCCCATTGTTCGTCTCGATCGGCGGGTTGGTCACCGAGGTGGGCGGACTGATGACCCACGGCGCGGTGGTGGCACGGGAGTACGGCGTGCCGGCCGTGGTGGGCGTGCAGCACGCCACCGGGACGATCCGGGACGGCTCGCTCATTCGCGTGAACGGGACGGACGGCTACGTCGAGATCATGCCCGAGGCAGGCACGGGACGTGACGCACCCCCGGGTACCGTGATCAGTGCGGATAACCCCGGCGCACGGTGCGCGCGAGGATACCGAGCGACGATTTGAGAGTCGCCTCGGAGATCACCGGAAAGATGCCCGCCTCGCGCCACGTCGGGTGGATCTCGGACCAGTCGTAGTACGACGTCACGAGAGAACCGTCGTCGACGGGTTCGATCCGGTAGCCGTAGATGTGCCCGATCTGGGGTCGCACTCTTCCCAGGATGGTCCAGGAGATCTCTCGTTCCGGGACGAAGTCTCTGATCGTGACCGTGACATCGTATTCACCCATCGGAATGTCACCGAGGGCCTCCCGGTCCATGTGAACGACGAATTTATCGCCGGCCGCGGTCACCACCGGGCCCTCCGCGTCCATCAACATGCCGGAACCGTCGATGGCAACGTGCCCCTGGGGGTCGCACAGCACCGCGAAAATCGCTGCGGGATCGGACTTGACGGTCCGCTGTACTTCGATCCGATCGGTCGTCACGCCATGATGGTGCCAGAGATACGGGATCACCGCACGGGAGCGCCGGTTGCTCGCGACGGCCTGCTCCAGCATGTGCGAGGCGCAGGAGGGCGACGACCGTCCGCACCGTACGAGTGCGGTACTGTCCTTTCCGGTGCGCCGGGAAGTCTGGTCGGCAAGGTGATGATCTCACTCTCGAGCCGGAGGACTGTGTGTACCGTCGTGTTGTATCTCCAACCCCGCCTGCCGGGATGCCCGGCGCGTTGACTCCCGTCGTGAATTCTCGGCCCGGCCGATGCTGCCCCGCACGACAGTCGGCCGCGCTGTCTTCCGAGGACGTGTGATGTCGAGCATCTTCTCCGGCCTTCCGTTCCTGTCCCGTGGTTCCTGGGAGGAATCCCGGCGTGTGGCGGACATTCTGCGCAAAGAAACGGTGGGCGGCATCCTGCTGCTCGTCGGGGCGGTCGCCGCGCTCGTCTGGGCGAACACCGCGTGGTCCGACTCCTACCACGCCTTGCGCGAGACCACCGTCGGTCCGTCGGCCCTCCACATGGATTTGTCGTTGGGCACGTGGGCGGCGGACGGGCTGCTCGCGGTTTTCTTCTTCGTCGTCGGTGTGGAACTGAAGCGCGAATTCGTCGAAGGCAGTCTGCGGGATCTGCGCCGCGCCGCGATGCCTGTCACCGCCGCGCTCGGCGGCATGGTGGTCCCCGCGCTGATCTTCGTTGCGATCAACGCGCGCGGCGGTGCGGAGGCGCTCAACGGCTGGGCGGTCCCCACCGCGACCGACATCGCGTTCGCGGTGGCCATCCTCGCTGTGATCGGCGCACACCTGCCGTCGGCGCTGCGGACGTTTCTGCTCACGCTGGCCGTGGTGGACGACCTCCTGGCGGTGACGGTGATCGCCGTGTTCTATACCGACGATGTAAAGCTGCTCTTTCTCGGCGCTGCGTTGCTTCCCCTGCTGGCGTTCGGGTTCGCCCTGCAGCGCGGGGTGAACGCATGGTGGGTGCTGGTGCCCTTGGCTGCTGTCACCTGGTGGCTCGTCCACGAATCCGGGGTGCACGCCACGATTGCCGGCGTCCTGCTCGGGTTCGTGGTTCCGGTGTCACGGATGGTCGACGGTAAGAAGATTCCGGTGGCCGAGCACATCGAACACCGGATTCGCCCGCTGTCCGCCGGAGTCGCGGTACCGGTGTTCGCGTTCTTCGCCGCCGGCGTGACGGTCGGCGGCCTCACGGGGTTGGCCGATGCCCTCACCGATCCCATCTCCATCGGCGTGATTGCGGGCTTGGTCATCGGTAAGGTCGTCGGAATCTTCGGTGTCAGCTACCTGGTGGCGCGCTTCACCCGCGCGCACCTGGACGACGAACTGAGCTGGCTCGATGTGTTCGGTGTCGCGCTGCTCGGTGGTATCGGATTCACGGTGTCGTTGCTGATCGGGGATCTCGCGTACGGCGCGGGGACTCCTGCCGCCGACCACATCAAGGTCGCCGTCCTGTGCGGCTCGCTGCTCAGTGCCTTGTGCGCTTCGTCGGTGCTTGTCGTCCGCAACCGCACCTACCGGAGGATCGTCGCACTGGAGACGGTCGACGACGACGGAGACGGGATCCCCGACGTCTACCAGAAGGGTGAGCGTCATGCCTGAGATCGGGCTCGGCGCGGCGCCGGGAGGCAGAGTTCGGCCGAGCTCGGCGCGGGACACAGTCCCCGACTTCCGCACTGTCCCCGAGGTGCGCACTGTCCCCGAGGTCCGCACGCGGACACACCGTGATGCTGCATCGTGTACGAGGAGAAGATCGTGAACTGGACCGTATTTGCCGTCTTCGTCGTCGTGTGGGTGTGCGTCGGATTGCTGACGGGTCTATGGATGGCGCGCCGCGGACACGACGGTCGATGGACACTCATCGCGGTGATCCTCGGGCCGTTGTTCGTCCCCATTGCGTACGAGCGAGTCGAACGCAATCCCCGCTCCGTCGACGTGACGTCCGTCGACAGCTGGGGCGCCGACGCCGCGAAGGCGTCCGGACTCCGCGTAATGGTCGGGTACGACGCTTCCGTCGAGGCCGAGCACGCGCTGCACTCGGCGCTGCGCTTGTTCGGGAGCGGCGGCGGAGTTCTCGAGCTGGTCGCGGTCGTGTCCTACGACGACGCCAACGACCCCGACTCGACGATGGTGGACCGGGCGAAGCAGCGTCTGACCGCGGCAGCCTCCGGCGCCGGGACCGTTCCGGTGGGTTACGCGGTTCTTGCAGGTCCGCCCGGAGAGTGCCTGCGCTGGTACGCCGAGAACCACCGTGCAGACGTGCTGGTCGTCGGGAAGCGGGGCCGCGGGATGTCGACCCGGATGCTCGGCAGCGTGGCGGAGTATCTCACGGCGCACTGTCCGGTCCCTGTTCTCGTGGTGGATCCGACGGTTCCGTCGGAAGGGCAGGATTCCGCAGAACCCACTGTGGCCGTTCGGGTGAGCCCACTCGACTCGCCGAGAGAAACCGGAAACCGTTAGCGATCCCCCATGTTTCCCACGCATCGACGACGGTCGATCCGGCCACGGCGGTGGGCGCAGCGAACGCCGGGCGGCGTCGGACGACAGCCGGGGGAGCGGTCGCCCGCCTCAGTGAAGTCCGCGCCGCTGAGCCTCGCTCGTGAATTGTCCGAGGGCGGCGCGAGCCTCTTCCTCGGCGACGGTGTCTCCTTCGGAAGCGAAGTGGCGCAGTCTGTTTCGCCAGAAATAGAGGCCTTCTACGATCTCGTCGTCCGAAAGGTCGGCGGGCACCCCGAAGTTCCCCATGCGGTGATTCTCTGCAGGAAGTCGGCCCAGCACAAGGGATGATCGTCGCGCGATCAGGGACCTTCGGACCTGGATATCGTGTCCTTTCTGTGGATCGTGATGATCGTTCGTCGTCACCGCGGGAGCATTGCCGTGCCTCCTGGTGGGTCCGGAGGACTACCGGTAGGTCGCGCAGTCCGGTGTCGGCTCGTACCGTTTGAAGTATCGGATTCGATGTCCGCACGACAGGAGGCACACGATGGGAATGCTCAGCAGGGTCATCAAGGGCGGCGTGGCCGTCAAGGCAATCCAGGTGGTCAAGCGCGAAGCGTCCAAACCGGAGAACCAGCGCAAGGCGCGCGAGTTCGCTACCCGGTTACGCGACAAGCGCCGCTCGCGCTGACGTGTGACGGCGGAGGTCCGCAGAAACACTCACCCGTCCCGCCGCACTCCGGCGACGAATAACTCTCGTACGAGTGACCACGAGGAGAGCGGGCGAGCGATGAAGGAGTTTGATACCGGATTCTTCAGCTGGACTGCCCGGCGGGTGAGCCTCGGTGGGGAACTGCAGGAGGTGCGTCGAGGCGAGCATGTGGACGTTTCCTTGCCCGCAACGTCGCGCCCCAGTCATCTCGTCGTCTACCACGACGACGAAGCCGACTACGTCGCGCTCGTCGTCGGAGATGCTGCCGGAAACGAGGACGTCCCGGTCCATGCCGTCCACGAGGAACAACTCCTGCTCGAGGGTGGGCGCAGTACTGCCCCTGTCGAGATCCTCGTCGGGGTACCCGACGGCCGTGATCTGGGCGCGCAACAGAGAGAACTCGACCGTCAGTTGTGCGCAGGCGGGCCGATTCGGTCGATGCTGGAATGTTCGGGGGTGCGGTCGGTGGTCGTGAGTTGGTCCGGGCCGTCGAGGACGTCGGCGTCGCCCTCGCCGGAGTAGGGGTCCGAGTTCGTCGCGCACCCTCGGTCGGCCCGGTGGGCCGGGCGTCCGAACGGGGAGTGGGGATACCCCGAGGGGTATACTGAGAGGCGGCGCCCGCCTGACGCAAAGCGGGCCCGACGCCGGACCGGAAAGGAAACACCCATGACCCTCGCACTCTCGACCACTCTCGCGACCACCTTCGACGACGCACTCGACCGGACTCGAAAAGCATTGTCGGAGCAGGGTTTCGGTGTTCTCACCGAGATCGATATGAAGGCGACGCTCAAGGCCAAGCTCGACGAGGACATCGAAGACTACGTGATTCTCGGCGCGTGCAATCCGCCACTCGCGCATCGCGCCGTGACCACGGACAGGCAGATCGGACTTCTCCTGCCCTGCAATGTCGTGGTGCGTCGGGACCCCGAGAACGACGACGTGATCATCATCGATGCGATGAACCCGCAGATCATGGTGCAGGTGGCCGACACCGAGGGGTTGCGTGAGGTCGCGGAGGACGCCGCCGCCAAACTCGCAGCCGCGATCGACGCACTGCAGAACGACTGATCCACGACCCTGCGTGATCCGGCGGTACTGCTTCTCTCGGGTCTCACGAGCCGCCGCGACCGTTCGCCCGCTTCCGTCGAGCGCCCGCGCCCGCACGGAGGCGGCGCTAGAGTTGAACCGGCCGCCAACACGCTTTCCCGATGGGAAGGACTTTGCTGTGGAGATCGGATTTCTCGGCCTCGGCACGATGGGTACACCGATGGCCCGCAATATGGCACGAGCCGGAAACACCGTCTCCGTCTGGAATCGAAGCCCCGGCAAAGCCGGCGCTGTGGTCGAGTACGGTGCCACGGAAGTCGACTCGCCGGCGGAGGCGTTGCGTGTGCCCATCTCGTGTAGTGCACTCGCCGACGACCACGCATTCGCGGGCACCGTACTGTCTCCCGACTCTCTCGCTGCGATGCCGCCGGGTGCCATCCACGTCAACCTCGCCACGGTGAGCCCCGAAATGGCTACCCACGCTGCGGAGGCGCTGACAGGTATCGGCGTCCGCTACGTGGCCTCCCCGGTCTTCGGGCGCGCGGAAGTTGCGGACGCGGGCAACCTGACGGTGCTCGCCGCGGGTGACTCCTCCGCCGTGGAGGAAGTGGCTCCGCTGCTCGAGGCGATCGGACGCCGGACGTGGCGGATCGGCGAGGACCCCAAGCAGGCCAACATCGTCAAGATTCTCGGCAACTATCTGATCGCCAACGCACTCCAGGCCATGGCCGAGGCGACGACCATCTCGGAGAAGGTGGGCGGATCACCGGAGTTGCTGATGAACATCATGAACGACAGCTTGTTCCCCGGTGCCGTCTACGAGGGCTACGGGCGGATGATCTCTCGTCGCACGTATGAGCCGACCGGATTCGGACTGGCTCTGGGGCTGAAGGATGTGCGTCTCGCACGCGCCCAGGCGCGGGAGGCCGATGTGACACTGCCGTTCGGAAGCGTGCTCGAAGATGTGTTCATCGATGCGCTGGCCCACGGGCAGGCCCGTCAGGACTGGTCCGCGATCACCGAGGCGACCCGGCGCAGGGCCGGTCTGACCGGGGACACCACCGCCTAGGTGCTGTCCGCCGGTTCGTGGGATTCCGGATCGGGTATGCGCCCCATCCGTAGGCATGTGACGATCCCGGCGAGGCCTGCGACAAGGGGAACGAGCAAGGCAACCTGGAGAGCGCGAGGACGGCTGTCCGTGTTGATCCGAACGATCTCGTCTCGAATCACCGGCGGCTGTTCTACGAGCAGTTGTTCGAGTTGTGTGTTGCTCATGACCTGCGCGTCGTCCTCGAGCACGTGCGCGACCTGACGCTGCTCGGCCGGAGGGAGTACGGTGCTCGATTCCGCCATGGACGTGAACGTGAAGGACAGTGTCGCCAGCATCAGAGCACCTGCGAATGCGAGTCCGAACGAGAGTCCGAACGACCCCGACGCGGAGTTGACCCCCGCCGCTTCGCTGATGCGCTCTTCGTCGATCGGTGCGAGTGTGTAGTTGTTGAGCTGGGACACCAGCAAACCCAGGCCGGATCCGGCGATCATCAGGGGAAGTATGAGCCCCCATCCGAATTCGGCTCGCGGCACGATCGGTATCAGCGCGGCGATGCCGATCGTCAACAGCACGAACCCTCCCCGGATGATGCTGCTGGGGCGCCGGTCGCCGGCCTTGTTGCCTGCGAGCAACGCCACCGCGAACATACTGAGAGACAGCGGCGCGAGCGACAGTCCCGCTTGCAGCGCGTTGTATTCGAGCACCATCTGTAGGTAGATGGGCAACGCGATCATCGTCCCGCCCAGGGCGATCTGCTGGAGCATCTGTCCCGTGATTCCAAGCCGGAACATCGTGGAGTGAAACAGATCCGGGTCCAGCAACGTCGTCTTCCCTCGATGTTTGCGGCGCACGAGCCAGCCCGCGAGGCAGACCAGCGAGAGTGCGCCGAGCACGAGGAGCACGCCGACGAACTCGCCGCCTTCCTGCCACACCAGAATCCCCAGTACGACGCCACCCATTCCCACGACGGAGAGGGCGGCGCCGACCAGGTCGATCGTCCGCGGACCGGTGTACGGCACGTCGCGGACGAGTCCGATCCCGCACAACACGATCCCGATGACGACAACCTCGAGGACGAAGCCCACCCGCCACGACAGGAACGTGGTGATGAACCCGCCGAGCAGTGGCCCGACCGCAGCGGCGATCGCGGCGGCCGCCCCGACCAGGGCGTAGACCTTCTTCTGCGCCTTCCCTTCGAAGTTTCCGTGGATGAGCGATTGCATGGCGGGTAACAGCAGCGACGCGCCGATACCGCCCAGGACGGCCCAGAAGACGATGACCGCCGTGAGGGTCTGTGCGAGTGCCATGGCTGTCGCACCGACGGCATAGCCCAGCAGGCCGAGTACGTAGGCCCGCTTCCGTCCGATGAGGTCGCCGATCTTGCTGCCGATCAGGATGAACGCGGCCGAGACCAGTGCCTCGAGCGCGATCGCCGACTGAACACCGCTCACGGTCGTGTCGAGATCGCGAACCACAGACGAGATGGACACGTTCATCAGTGAGGTATCGACGACGAGGACGAACATCGCCATCGCCAGCAGGAGACCCAGCAGCCGCCGAGGAGCCACTACTTCCCCGGACGATTCGCCGGCAGGTGGGTGTTCGCTCATGCGGTGTGCACCGCCGTTCGGTCGGGGTCGCCGGAGCGGCCGGGAAGCCACACCGGTACCCGGTGTGATACCCATCCCGAGATCGAGTTTCCCACGAGCGAGGGCGATGCAGGCAGAGGTCGCGAAGGTTCGTGCGGCCGCTGACCCGCCGTCCGTCTTCTCGTTCGGGCCGGTCACATACCTCGCGGCGGTTACGGTGAGTGCACACTGCGCTGAGGTCAGGAGTCGTCGTGCCCAAGCTGGAGATCAAGAAGACGTCCGAGCTTTCTCGTAAGGAAGCGTCCGAGCGGCTGATCGAACTCGGCCGTGCTCTCGCCGACGGCTCGGAGGTGGAGCTGGGATCGTCCGGTGACTCGGTGACGATGGAGGTCGCCGACCGAGTGCGGTGGGAGCTGGAGATCGAGGTCGACGGCGACGAGATCGAAATCGAAATCGAAATCAGCTGGCGCGACGCTCCGTCCGGCGCATCGGGGGCCGAGGAACAACCGTCGACGGAGCCGGCGAGCCCGTCTCCTGCCCGGCCGGCGCGCCGGGGACGGCCCCGCAAGACCCCGGCAAAATGACCCCGTGGCGCACGCCCGTCCAGCCGGGCCGGTCTACGAGAAGTCGCCGTGGCGGCCTTCTCCGTCGCTGAACCGAGCAGCGCCGTGGGTCGTATCGACCGCGAGAGATTCCATCCCGACCCGGATCTCGAGTGCCATGGCCTCTCGCTCTGTGCGTCCGAACTGGTTGTGAGCCGACCGGCGGTCGTTGCGCATGCAGGTTTGCGGAAAGCGCGTCAGCTCTCGGGCAAGCTGCTCTGCGGCTGCTCGCGCGGTGCCGGGCTCGACCACACGATTGGCCAGGCCGAAACCGAGCGCCTCGTCCGCACCCACCGGCCGGCCGGTCAGAATCATGTCCATGGCCCGGCTCTCGCCGATCAGTCGCGGTAGGCGCACGGTGCCGCCATCGATGAGCGGAACTCCCCAGCGCCGGCAGAACACGCCGAACACGGCGTCCGACGCGGCAACCCGCAGGTCACACCAGATCGCAAGCTCGAGACCACCGGCCACCGCATAGCCCTCGATCGCCGCGATCACCGGTTTCGACATGCTCAGGCGCGTCGGGCCCATCGGGCCGTGACCCTCCACCGCGACGGTGTTGGCTCTCTCTGTACCGATCGATTTCAGATCGGCGCCGGCGCAGAACGTCCCGCCCTCGCCGTACAGGACGGCGACGTCGGTGCCGGGGTCGGTGTCGAACTCTTCGAATGCCCGCGCGAGTTCCGCAGCCATCGCACCGTCGACGGCATTGCGACGACCCGGTTGCGCCATGACCACCGTGGTCACGCGATCCTCGGTCTCGACGCGAATGGACTCGTATCTCGTCATCTTCCCGCTCCGCTCCCCGTCATCGCTCCCAGTGTGAAGGGGAGTGCGGCAGAGCCGGGGCAATACTCAGTATCGACCGGGGCATGTCACTCGCTCCGGGGCGAGTGTGCCGGGGGATCGACGACAGCGTCCAGAGCGGAACCCGCCGGTTCGGGGAGTCGGGCTTCGAGTAGGAGGCCACCGATGCCGACCGCGATACACACGGCGCTGACGACCATCAACGCAGGATCGGCCCGGCCGGTGAGGGCATCGCCGAGCAACACGACACCGACGGTGCCGGGAAGGATGCCGACCATCGTGGCGAGGGTGTACGGCACGAATCGCACCGACGACACCGCGCAACAGCAGTTGACGACAAAAAACGGTGCAGCCGCGATCAATCTCAGGGACCCGACAGCGAGCCAGCCACGGCGAGCCAGACGCAGATCGACCGCTTTGGCGGCGGGGTGCGTCAGATGCGCCTCGACGACGGTGCGTCCCACCGCGCGCAGCAGAAGAAACGCCAGAATCGCGCTTGCGGTCGTTGCGGCGACCGACACCGCGATTCCGGTCACGCTCCCGAAGAGCACACCGGCGCTGAGCGTGAACACCGTTCGCGGCACGGGAGCGATCGTCACCAGGGTGTGGACCGCAAAGAACGTGAGGATCAGCGTGGGGCCGTTCACCGACTGGGACCACTCCCGAATCTGTCCTACGGAGGGGAGCGGAACCAGCAGCGCCACGGCGATCAGGCCGGCGAGCAAGAGGAGGAGACCGAGGATCCTGCGGTCTCCGATAATCCTCGTCACGGGGTCTGAGCGTACCCGCGGGGCGCGGTACTTCCGGAGGTGCCGCGACCGGCGTGCCCGATCACACACTGCGGACCACATTTATCGATCGTTAGAGAATCTGTGGGAATCCCCACAGTGAGTGTCCAGAGTGTGCGGCTAGCATCACAGCGACAAAGGTTTAACCTTTTCGGGATCATCCGCCTCCGGCCCACAACGCCGCCGAACAGATCCTGCATGCCGCAGTAGGAGGAATCGCACGTGTCATTAGCTGCAGAAGCCGAGGACGCCGCGCGCGCATATGCGCAGTGGCAGGACGCGGTCGCGGGAGTGCTCGCGAAGTCCCGGCGTGTCGATCCGGCAGAACTCGGCCCTGAGCCGCAGCGCCTGCTCGAGACCACGACGTACGACGGTGTCACCGTGAACCCCCTCTACGGCATCCGCGACGAACGTCCCGAAGTCCCGTTGCCCGGTGAGTTCCCGTTCGTACGCGGAGGTTCCTCCACCCGCGACGTCACCACCGGTTGGCTGGTGTCCGCGCAGTTCGGCGGCGACGCGGCGGCGACCGGTTACGGCACCGCCACCAAGGTCAACGAGCGCATCCTCAACGGCCTCGAAAACGGCGTCGGTGCACTGTGGCTGCGTGTCGGCGGCACCGACCTTCCCGTCGAGTCTCTCGGCGCAGCCCTCGAGAACGTACTGCTCGACCTCGCGCCGGTGACACTCGACGCCCGGGCCGAGACCGTTGCTGCCACCGCAGCGCTGTACGCGGTCGTCGATTCCCGCAGCGACCTCGCCGACCCGGATGCCGTACGCCTCTTTCTCGGTGCCGCGCCGCTGACCAGCGAATTCTCGGGCCGCGCGGACACCACCGTGCCGGAAGCGGTCGAACTCGCGGTCGTGGCGGCAGAGCGAACCGGCACGGTTCGGGCCCTCACCGTCGACGGCACCGCATTCCATGACGCCGGTGCCTCGGACGCCGAGGAACTCGCCGCCTCGGTCGCCGCCGGTCTCGCGTACGTTCGCGAACTGATCACCGCCGGACTCTCGCCGGAGCAGGCGCTCGGACAGATCGAGTTCCGCCTGGCTGCGACGGACGATCAGTTCCAGACCATCGCGAAGTTCCGCGCGGGCCGGCAAGTGTGGGCACGTATCGCCCAGGTGGTCGGCGCACCGGAAGCCGGCAACGCTCCCCAGCACGCAGTCACCTCGGCCGCGATGATGGCCCAGCGCGACCCCTGGGTGAACATGCTGCGCACCACCCTCGCCGCATTCGGCGCGGGCATCGGCGGTGCCGACGCCGTGACCGTGCTGCCGTTCGATGCCGCTTTGCCGACGGGCGCGCTCGGCGTGTCCGAAGGGTTCGCCGCACGCATCGCCCGCAACACCCAGTTGCTGCTCCTCGAGGAATCCAACCTCGGCCGCGTTCTCGACCCCGCCGCCGGATCCTGGTACGTCGAGGAACTCACCGCGCAGATCGCCGCCAAGGCCTGGGAGTTCTTCCAGGAGATCGAAGCTGCCGGTGGATACCGCGCCGCCCTCGAGTCGGGGCTGGTCGCCGAACGCATCGCCGCGACCCGTGCGCACAGGGAAGACGACATCGCGCATCGCAGGACCGCGCTCACCGGCATCAACGAGTTCCCCAATCTCGCCGAGGCCCCGCTCCCCGCCGGAGCCGCGGACGCCGGCACGTTCGCCGCGCGCTATGCGGCGCCGTTCGAGGCGCTGCGTGACCGCTCGGACGTCTACCTCGCCGCACACGGCGCCCGGCCGAAGGTGCTGCTCGCACCGCTCGGACCCGTCGCAGAACACAACGGCCGCAGCACTTTCGCCGCGAACCTGATGGCATCGGGCGGCATCGAGACCGTCAACCCGGGTCCGCTCGATCTCACGGGCGATGCCGTCGCCGCCGCCGTCAGCGGATCCGGCACGAGTATCGCGATCCTCTGCGGCACCGATGCCCGGTACGGCCAGGAAGCCGCGACCGCCACCGCCGCGCTGCGCGCCGCGGGAATCACGACCGTGCTGCTCGCCGGACCGGAGAAAGCCGTCGGCGATGTGCAGGGCGAGAGCCGTCCCGACGGCTTCCTCACCGCCCGTATCGACGCGGTTGCCGCGCTGACCGACCTGCTCGACACCCTGGGAGCGTAAGTGAGTATCGAACACGAGATCGGCAGCTTCGCCGACATCCCGCTGACCGACCCGGCGGCGCCGGTGCCGTCCGCTCCCACTCCGGAGCAGGCCGACGCGCTCACCGAATCCGTCGCCACCGCCAACCTGTACACCAAGGACCAAGTGGTGTGGTCCACGCCCGAGGGGATCGACGTCAAGCCGGTCTACACCCGGGCGGACCGCGACGCGATCGTCGCCGAGGGCTACCCCCTCGACAGCTACCCGGGGATCGCGCCCTTCGTGCGCGGCCCCTACCCGACGATGTACGTCAACCAGCCGTGGACCATCCGCCAGTACGCCGGATTCTCCACCGCCGCGGAGTCCAACGCCTTCTACCGCCGCAATCTCGCGGCCGGGCAGAAGGGCCTGTCGGTCGCCTTCGACCTCGCGACCCACCGCGGCTACGACTCCGACCATCCGCGCGTCCAGGGCGATGTCGGTATGGCCGGTGTTGCGATCGACTCGATCCTCGACATGCGGCAACTCTTCGACGGCATCGATCTGTCCCAGGTGTCCGTGTCGATGACGATGAACGGCGCGGTGCTGCCGATTCTCGCGCTGTACGTCGTCGCCGCGGAAGAGCAGGGCGTCAAGCCCGAACAACTCGCCGGAACCATTCAGAACGACATTCTGAAAGAGTTCATGGTCCGCAACACCTACATCTATCCGCCGAAGCCGTCGATGCGGATCATCTCCGACATCTTCTCGTACACCAGCGCGAAGATGCCGAAGTTCAACTCCATCTCGATCTCCGGCTACCACATCCAGGAGGCCGGAGCGACCGCCGATCTGGAGCTGGCGTACACCCTCGCCGACGGTGTGGAGTACATCCGTGCCGGGCTGGACGCAGGCATGGCCATCGACAAGTTCGCACCACGGCTGTCGTTCTTCTGGGCGATCGGAATGAACTTCTTCATGGAGGTGGCCAAGCTCCGCGCCGGCCGGCTCCTGTGGGCCGAACTGGTCGAAAAGTTCGAACCGAAGTCCGCCAAGTCGCTGTCGCTGCGCACCCACTCGCAGACCTCGGGGTGGTCGCTGACCGCGCAGGACGTGTTCAACAACGTCACGCGTACCTGCGTCGAGGCGATGGCCGCGACACAGGGTCACACCCAGTCGCTGCACACCAACGCGCTGGACGAGGCGATCGCGTTGCCGACCGACTTCTCCGCCCGTATCGCCCGCAACACGCAGCTGTTGTTGCAGCAGGAGTCGGGCACCACCCGGCCCATCGATCCGTGGGGTGGCTCGCACTACGTCGAATGGCTCACCCATGAGCTCGCCAACCGGGCCCGCGCGCACATCGCCGAGGTCGAGGAAGCCGGCGGAATGGCACAGGCCATCTCCGAAGGCATCCCGAAGTTGCGCATCGAGGAAGCTGCCGCGCGCACCCAGGCCCGTATCGACTCCGGGCGCCAGCCGCTGATCGGCGTCAACAAGTATGTTCCCGACGAGGTCGACACCATCGAGGTGCTCAAGGTCGAGAACTCCAAGGTGCGCGCCGAGCAGATCGCGAAGCTCGAGCGGCTTCGCAGTGACCGCGATGAGGCGGCAACGAAGGCCGCGCTCGCCGAGCTGACCCGCGCCGCCGCGTCGGCCGACGGCGGCATGGAGAACAACCTGCTGGCCCTCGCGATCGACGCGGCACGCGCGAAAGCGACTGTCGGAGAGATCTCCGACGCCCTCGAGAAGGTCTACGGGCGGCACCAGGCCGAGATCCGCACGATCAGCGGGGTGTACCGCGACGAGGCCGGAAAGGCGACCAACATCACCACGGCAACGGAACTCGTCGAGAAGTTCGCTGAAGAGGAGGGCCGCCGGCCCCGCATCCTCGTCGCGAAGATGGGGCAGGACGGCCACGACCGCGGACAGAAGGTGATCTCCACCGCGTTCGCCGACCTCGGCTTCGATGTGGATGTCGGACCGCTGTTCCAGACGCCCGAAGAGGTCGCCCAGCAGGCGGCCGACAACGACGTGCACGTCATCGGTGTGTCGTCGTTGGCCGCGGGTCACCTCACCCTCGTTCCTGCTCTCAAGCAGGCACTGGCCGAGGTGGGCCGCGAGGACATCATGATCGTGGTGGGCGGCGTCATTCCGCCCGGGGATTTCGACGAGCTCTACCAGGCGGGTGCCGCGGCGATCTTCCCGCCCGGAACCGTGATCGCCGACGCGGCCGCCGGCCTGCTCACGAAGCTGGCAGCCCAGCTCGGCCACCACGTCCAGGGATAGACCGGACATGGGCAGACCTCCGGTCGATACCGACGCTCTCGCCGACGCGGTGCTCGCGGGACAGCGAGCCGCCGTGGCGAAGGCGATCACCCTGGTCGAGTCCACCCGCAACGACCATCGGGAGCAGGCGCAGCAGTTGCTGTTGCGCCTGCTCCCGGAGGCGGGCGGGGCGATCCGGGTCGGCATCACCGGCGTTCCCGGTGTCGGCAAATCGACGTTCATCGACAACCTCGGCATGTACCTGCTGGGCAAGGGTCACCGCGTGGCGGTCCTGGCGGTCGACCCGTCGTCGACCCGCACCGGCGGATCGATTCTCGGTGACAAGACCCGCATGGCCAGATTGTCGGTGGAACGCGATGCCTTCATCCGGCCGTCGCCCACCGCCGGAACACTCGGCGGTGTCGCGAAGGCCACCCGCGAAACCATGGTGCTGCTCGAGGCGGCCGGATTCGACGTGATTCTCGTCGAAACCGTCGGTGTCGGGCAGTCCGAGGTGACGGTCGCGAACATGGTGGACTGCTTCACCTTCCTGACACTCGCGCGCACCGGCGACCAGTTGCAGGGCATCAAGAAGGGCGTGCTCGAACTGGCCGATCTCGTTGCCGTCAACAAGGCCGACGGCAAGTTCGAGCGCGACGCCCGCGTCGCCGCCCGGGAACTCGCCGGGGCCATGCGGCTCGTGCACCCGCACGACGCGTTGTGGAAACCCCCGGTCATCACGATGAGCGGGCTCGAAGGCAGCGGCCTGGACACGTTCTGGGACACCGTCCTCGAGCACCGTCGCGTGCTTACCGAGGCGGGCCGATTCGAAGAGAACCGGCGTCGTCAGCAGATCGACTGGACCTGGACGATGGTGCACGACCAGCTGCTGCGGCGTCTCGAATCCGCACCGCGGGTCAAGGCGATCCGGGGCGAGGTCGAGGCGGCGGTGCAAGACGGATCGCTCACCGCGGCTCTGGCGGCGCAACGAATTCTCGATGCGTTCGACGGTGTGGGCGAACAAGAGTCTGCCGGCGCTACGGCTACGAACGTCGGCAGCGCGGTGTCCACGGGTGACGGCGGCGAGCGGTGAACCGCACTGCGGCCGCTACCGCCGCATTCGTCGCGTTCGCGGCCGTCGCAGTGGCGCACCTCGTCGCCCAGCTGGTGGACCCTGATTCCTTCGTGACCGAGTCCACTCAGTGGCTGCTCATGCCGCTGCTCGCGCTCGGAGTGGCCGCCCGGACCGCGCGTCCCCGGGATCGGCTGGTGACACTGACGCTTCTCGCGCTGGTGTTTTCGTGGCTCGGCGACGCAGCCCCGGACCTGTTCGACGGCGACACAGCATTCCTCGTGCTGATCGGGTTCTTCCTGTGTGCCCAGATCACGTATATCGCCGCGTTCCTGCCCTACCGCCACCGCAGCGTGATCCGCACGAACCGGTGGCTTCTCGCGCCGTACGCCGCGGCAGTGGTGATTCTGATCGCGGTGTGTGCGCCGGGCGCCGGGGCTCTCGTCGTCGCGGTGACGATCTACGGAGCGTGCATCGCCACGATGGCGGTTCTCGCGACGGGCGTGTCCCGGACCGTCGCGTGGGGCGCGGTCGTCTTCGTGGTCTCGGATTCGCTGATCGCGCTGAACGCCTTCGTCGACGGGTTCTCCCTGCCCGCCACCGGTTTCTGGATCATGATCACCTATATCTGCGCGCAAGCTCTCATCGCACGCGGTGTCCTCACCAGGAACGCGGAAGCACAGGCCGACGTCCGCGTCAGTCCGCTTTCTTGACCTCGATCTTCTTCGCGGACGAGTCGGTGTCGCCGATACCGACGGACACGGTCAGAATTCCTTGGGCGTACGAGGCGTCGATGTCGTCCTCCTTGGCTCCGCGCGGGAGGGTGACGCTGCGCCGGTAGGAACCGTAGGTGAACTCGGAGTGGCCGTTGTCCGATTTCTTGTCGGTGCGCTCGGCCGAGATCTCGAGCCGCCCGTCGTTCACCTGCACGTTGATGTCCTTGTCGGGATCGAGACCGGGCATTTCGGCGCGCACGATGTAGCGGCCGTCTGCCAGTTCGTCCTCGACGCGAATGATGTTGTTGCCGAGAGTCGGGCGGAACCCGCCGATCGAATCGAAGAAGTCGGACAGTTCCGGAAACGGGTTCCAGGCGCGGCGTGCGGGAACAGTGGACATGAGATCTCCCTAGAGGTGAATGCCGGTTTCGTGTCCGGCCCAGTGCGGACAATCCACGCGAATGCACCGATTGTCCTTGTCGGGCAATCGAATTCGGTCGCGCTCTGGCTTCAAGGTAGTGCACCGTGTGTGGCCTCGTGGCGGGTATCGGGCGATCGGTGCGCAGGGGCGTGCCGATCGCGCAGTCACCCGCTTCGCTGCGACCGGGTCGTCCACTCTGCGGCGACGTGTCGGGCGTCCTCGTGTCGCGCTGGGTCGGTGACGATGACGAGGTGGTGGTCGTGGTCGCTGTACTGGACGAGAATATTGATCGCTTCGTCCGCAAGGCAGCGCGTGAAGGCACCCAGCTGACCGGGCACCTCCTGATCGAGCGCGAGCATCACCACGGGCCGGATCGTCACCGGCCCGACGCCTGCCGTGTCGAGCACGCGACTCGCGGTCTCGGCGTCGCCGACGAGGAAATGGGCGATCGCTGTACCTCGGAAGGTGAAGACGCCACCGCCTTCGAGGCTCACTCCCGCCCGGCCCAGCAGCTCACCGAAATGCGCGAGGGCGCCGGGCTCGTCGGGGAGTGTTACTTCGATATCGCGGAGGGTGCTCATGCGTCGATCACCGTCACCTCGACCTGAACGGGACACTTCAGCGTGTTCGCGATGTAGCACCCGCGGTGCGCGGTGGCGGCAGCGGTGCGGACCTTCTCGTGATCGGTTCCCGGAGCGACGCGAATCATCGGTGCGAGCCGGATTTCGGCTATCTGCGGAGGGGCGCTACCGGTATCGAGCACCGCAGTGGCGGCGTCCTCGTAGGAGAGCACGTCGAGGCCGGCCTGAGCAGCAACCGCGAGAAACGAGAGCAGTTGGCAGGACGAGGCGGCGGTGACCAGGAGCTGCTCGGGGTCCAGCAGGTCCGCGTCCCCGCGGAACGCCGGATCAGCACTGAGGGAAAGTTGCTGGGCTGCCGGTGGAGCGGTGGCGGTGTGAGTGCGTGAATACCCGCCGTACCCTGCTCCTGTCGTGCCCTGCCATTCGATATGCGCGCTGTAGTGGTGTCGAGTCATGTCGGCACCGTATCCCTGCAAAGTTTCGGCGTGCGCCGAACTTTCCCCGTTCTACAGTTGTGTTGTGAGTAAAGACTTCTCGGTGATCGGGCACGCGCTGTCGGCCCCCGCGCGGTCGGTCGTGCTCAATGCGCTCATGGACGGATCGAGTCGGCCGGCATCGGAATTGGCTGCGGCTGCGAGGGTCAGCCCATCCACTGCGAGTGGGCATTTGGCGATTCTCTGCGACGCCGGCCTCATCGTGGGCACGGTACGCGGCCGGCAACGCTTCTACCGCATCGCCGGTCCCACCATCGCCGCTGCGCTCGAACAGCTCGGCCATCTGTGCCCCTCTGCTCCGGTGGTGTCGTACCGGCAATCTCGTCAGGCCGAAGACCTTGCGCAGGCACGGCTGTGCTACGACCATCTCGCCGGGCGTCTCGGCGTCGCGTTGACCGACGCAATGGTCCAGGCCGGGTGGTTGTGCGAGGAAAGAGGGCTGGAGGCGACCGATCTCGGGCTCAACCGGCTCGGCGACATCGGCCTCGACCTCGCGGCAGGCGCGTCGTCCCGCCGACCGCTCTGCCGGGCGTGTCCCGACTGGACGGAGCGGCGGCCACATCTCGCAGGACGACTCGGCGCCGTCCTCGCGAGTCACGCTCTCGCGGCCGGCTGGGTACTGCCCGCCCGCCGCGGTCGTGGTCTCGCGGTCAGTCCTGCGGGGCGGGACGCGCTCGAGAAGCACTGGGGTGTCGACGGCGACACCCTCGCGTCAGTCTGATCGGGTCGTCGGCGGTGCCGCGGTCGCTCGGCGTTACAACCCGAGCAGTTTCTTCGTGATCTCGACAGCGGCAGGTCCACTCGGTGTCGGCTGCGCGCCGCTGCCCCCGACGGTGATCGACACCGACACCTGGGGCAGTTCGACTTTCGTCGCCGAGAAGGCGGTCCCCGCGGTCGAGACGGACATGCTGTAGGCGAGGCCGCCCAAGGATTCGATCTGCTCGTCGGGAATCATCTCGAGTCCGGTGGTCGCGGCGGAAGCGGTCGCGACGACACCGTTGCCCGGTTCGATGAGGATCTCGACGCCGCGTGAGCCGCCGGCATCGGACGCACCCGGGTTTCCCCACGTGCAGTACACCCGGGACGGGTCGAACCTGTCCGACGGTGTGGACACGAGGCCGGCGACATAGGGAGTGACCGTCGCACCGATCGCCTCGCAATCCACGAAACGGGCGCGTACCGCGGCCACGTAGTCCGGTCCGCTGCTCTCCGGGGAGTCGGAGGCGGCGAGATCGCGAGGACCACCGGTCTCGGCCTCCGCGGGGGAGCCCGCCGAACACGCTGCGAGTACCAGTCCGCCCGCAAGGAGAGCGGCAACAATGTGTATTCGGTTTTGTGTCACGCCGGGGATAGTAGCGATCAGGCGGGCCCGGTGGTGGGGTATGGCGAGGGGAGCGGACATTGCTCGGCCGAACCGGTTACGGGCGCGGATTCCCCGCGCCGTCGATCACAGTTTCGCGCAGGGGGACAGGCGTGGGCACACCGAGGCGCTCCAGCGCCCCGGAGGACTCGGCCGGAGTCAGGCGCGAACGCTTCCACGACACTGCCAGCAACGCGATCCAGGCGCCCACGATCGCGCACGTCACCGAGGCCGACGCGATCGGTCCGGCGTCGGCGACGCCGAGCAGCTTGTAGGCGTTGGTGAGGACGATGACCCCACCGACGGCAGTACCCAGCAACGTGGCCGGTACCCGGCTCACCAGCCATGCGGCGAACGGAGCCGCCAGGGCGCCACCGAGAGCCAGACCGGCGACCACCAGCAGATTGCCGAGGGACTCGTGCCCGAGGCCGACGAGGAATCCGATGCTCGCCGAGACGGCCACGAGGAACTCGGAGGCGCTCACCGAGCCGATCACGGTGCGGGGGGCGGTTTTGCCGCGCGACAGCAATGTGCTGGTCGTGATCGGACCCCAGCCCCCACCGCCGCTCGCGTCGACGAAGCCGCCGAAGAAGCCGAGAGGGGAGAGGAACTTCGCCGTGTGCGGCGAGGTCCGGGCGTGCGCGACCGCCGGCGGCCGCACCGAGAACCGCAGCGCGACGTACACGCCGATCGCCAGCAGGATGGCGGCAGTCACGGGTGCCGCTGCCTCGGTCGACAGACTCGACAACACCGTCGCACCGAGGAACGCGCCGATCGCCCCGGGAACACCGAGTCGCAGCACGACCTTCCAGTCGATGTTGCGGAACCGCCAGTGCGACGCGCCGGAGACCAGCGTGGTCCCGACTTCTGCGAGGTGCACCGCCGCGCTCGCATGAGCGGCACCGACACCGCTGAAGATCAGCAGGGTGGTCGCGGTGACGCCGAACGCCATGCCCAGGGCACCGTCGACGAGCTGCGCACCGACGCCGACAAGGGTGAATACGAGCAAATTGAACATGAGCAGAGCTCCGAAGTCCGAAAGTAACCGAGCTGTGCTCGGTGGTGAGAACCGAAAGGAGCGGTCGAACCGCTCAGCAACAGACCTCGGTGCAACACAGACAGTCGAAACACGCGCCACGACGCGTAGGCCAGAACGGCATGAGCGCAAGCATGGTGGCCGGAGCCGCCTCGATGCTCGTCGCGTGCACGCTACCGTCCTCGGATGTCGTCGATGTCACCACTGCTCGCGGCGACCGGTCGAGCATAACCCGTTCCGCCGACAGCAACAGCGTCCACCGGAAAATCTGGGAAAGCCGTTTCGGCACCGCCCGGTAGTCCCGATGTGTGAGACCGGCGGGAGACGGTTCGGGGCCCCGTGGCTTACTGGCGGATCTACGGGCACACCGGAACGACTTGGAGGAATCGCGTGAACGGATTCGAAGGCAGAGTTGCATTCATCACCGGCGCCGCACGAGGACAGGGCCGTGCGCACGCGGTGGCCTTCGCCGAGCGTGGAGCCGACGTCGTCCTCCTCGATCGTTGCGAGGACCGTGACGTTCTCAGCTACCCGATGGCCACTGCCGACGATCTTGCGGAGACCGCTCGCATGGTCGAGAAGGCCGGGACACGGTCCGTGGTCGTGCACGGCGATGTGGGGGATCGGGACGCGATGAACGCCGCTGTCGAGGCGGGTATCTCCGCGTTCGGCCGGATCGATATCGCGGTCGCCAACGCGGGGGTGACGCTCATGGGATCGGTTCAGCACACCACGACCGCACAGTGGGACGAAGTCCTCGGCAGCAATCTCACCGGAGTGTTCAACACCATCGGAGCGGTCGCGCCGGGAATGATCGAACGCGGCTACGGCCGGATCGTGACCGTGTCGTCGATGCTGGGCCGTCAGGGCGGCACCAACACTGCCGCCTATTCCGCCTCGAAGTGGGGCGTGATCGGCCTGACCAAGAGTGCCGCACTCGATCTCGCAAGGCACGGCATCACGGTCAACGCTGTCGCACCCGGCAACATCAGCACCCCCATGATCCACAACGAGACGCTCTACGGCCACATGCGTCCGGATCTGGAATCCCCGACAGCCGACGACGTCGAACCGGTCTTCCGCTCCCTCCACGTGCAACCCGTCGCGTGGCTCGATCCCTTCGAAGTCACGCGGGCAGTGCTGTTCCTGGCGGCCGAGGACAGCGTTCACCTCAGTGGCGTCGTGATCCCCGTCGACGCCGGCAACGCCGCCAGGACCAGCGGCTGACCTCGGTCAGGGGAGGCGGCGTGCGGAGATTTCGAAACCGGCGTCGCGCAGGCGCTCAGTCAGCACGTCGCCGAATGCGACCGCAGGCGTGAGGACTCCGCCGCCCGCATGCAGGGCGGACCCACCCGAGGCGAGCGAGAGCGCAGACTCCGCCAGCATGACAGCGGTCGCCTTGTAGCCGGGGTCGCCCTGCGCTGCGAACCGTGCGGTGTAGCGTGCGCCGGATTCTGTTGTCGTGTAGAGGTCGACGGTGAAATGGCCCGATTCCCGGGTTTTCTCGGACGGCCCTTCACCCGGAGCGGGCAGCACCTTGTCGAGCAGGAAACGGGTGGGCGGAAACGCCAATCCTGCCGCAAGTGCTCCGCTCCCCGCCGCGACCAGGCCGGCGAGCACCGGAGAGAACGCGGACGAGCCGACGCTCATGACCTCCCGGTACGCAAACTTCTTCCCGTACGCCCACCCGGTGAGCGCGTTGCTGCGGCGCACGACCCGCGTGTTGTAGGACGCCATGACGAACGGCGCCTTCCAGCCCGACAGTTCCGGGGCGATCGACTTGCCGTCGACCATCGCGAAGTCGTTCTGGCGCCCGAGGTCGGGTTCCTGTGCGGGGTCGGGGGACAGGGAGTACGGCCGGGCCGCGATCTTGCGGGCGGCAGAATCCTTGCGCACGGCGTCGAGTTGCAGTCGCAGCGAGTCGATCGTGCCCCCGCTGACCCCGCCGCGCAGCGACGTCAGTACGAACGTCGTGTCGGTGAGGGCACCGGCATCGTCCGCCTCCGCCGCCCGGAACAGCGCGTGGACGCCCAGATCGGAGGGGATGGAATCGAAACCGCACGAGTGGACGATGCGTGCACCCGTGCGCCGGGCGACGTCGTCGAATCGATCGATGCTCTCTCGGTGGAACAGCACTTCGCCGGTGAGATCGACGTAGTCGGTTCCGGCTTCGGCACACGCTTCGACCAGTGGCAGACCGTATTTGGCGTACGGGCCGACGGTGCTGATGACCACGCGCGTCGCGCGTGCCAGTGACGCCAGGGAGACCGGGTCGTCGGAGTCGGCTTCGATCAGCGGCCAGTCGGTACCCAATTCCGCACGCACTTTCTCGAGGCGTTCGGCGGACCGGCCGGCCAGTCCGACGGCGACGCCGGTAGGCAGGTGCGCGGCGAGATAGGCAGCGGTGAGCCGCCCGACGAATCCGGTGGCGCCGTAGACGACGATGTCGAGGTCACGTGAGGCAGTCATGTGACTCACCCTACTGCCGGGTAAGTCCGGGTGCGAAGCGCGTCACATTCGGGGGACGTCGCAGAACCGACCGCGAGCGTGACGCCTCAGGGCGTCGGGTGAACTACCGGCACTCCCGAATCCGGCTCACGCTGCCTTGACGACCAGGACCGGAACCCCGACCTCGATCAGCAACCGCTGTAGCGGGCGTTCGAGGAGGAACTTGCCGACCGCGTTCTTGCCGCGGCTTCCCGCCACGACTCGTTCTGCTCCGGTGCGGGCCACGAGATCGATCACGGCGCCGACGCGATCACCGTCGTGCACCTCGGTGCACAGATCCCAGTCGTCGTTCCCGAGGACCTCGCGGACGGCGGCGCGCACCTTCTCCTCCTGTGCCCGGGCGACAGCACCGTCGTCGTCGAGAACGTGAAGGACGACAAGCCGCTCGTGCCGATCGGCCGCTTCACGTGCTGCGGCGACGAGTGCGGCACGACCCTCCGGGCTATCGGTATGGACCACAGCGACAGACATAACTCTCCTCGGGCGGTGGAACGGCGGCGACCTTGTCCATTATCTCCGTGCCGAGGTCCGCTCGCGTCACCTGACGGTGTGCAACGGGCCTCCGGACCGTGTTCGTGTCGGCCCGGTCTCAGACGCGGGCCGGCACCCGGAGCATCACCACGGGGCGGGACGGTAGTCCTTGAGGAAACAGCCGTACAGATCCGTACCGGCCTCGCCTTGCACGATCGGGTCGTAGACGCGGGCCGCACCGTCGACCAGATCGAGAGGAGCGTGGAACCCTTCCTCCGCCAGTCGCATCTTGGTGTGGTGGGGACGCTCGTCGGTGATCCAGCCGGTGTCGACTGCCGTCATGAGAATGCCGTCCTCGAGCATCTCCTCGGCACTGGTGCGAGTGAGCATGTTCAGCGCGGCCTTGGCCATGTTGGTGTGCGGATGTCCGGCGCCCTTGTACCGGCGGCCGGCGAACTGGCCCTCCATCGCGGAGACGTTCACGACGTACTTACGGCGGGCGGGGGAGGCCGCCATGGCCGGCCGCAACCGGTTGACCAGGATGAACGGTGCCACCGAGTTGCACAGCTGAACCTCGAGAAGCTCGAGCGGCTCCACTTCCCCGACGGTCTGCACCCAGCTGTTGGTGTGCACCAGATCGGGAAGCAGGCCACCCGCGTCGACCGCAATGCCGGCGGCGACCCGTTCGGGTGTCGCCGACCCGGCCACGAGCGCGAGTGAGGTCAGCGCGTCACCGGACAACTCCGCGGGCAGTGCACCGGTCAGCGCCGCCGGATGCGCGTCGGAGGGCTTCCCGAAGGTGAGCACCTCGGGAAGCGGTCCCGCCGGCAAGGGGCCCGATTCGGCGTCGGCGAGCGCCGAGTAGGCACCGGGGGAGCGGCGCACGGTCTGGGCCGCGTTGTTGATGAGGATGTCGAGAGGGCCTTGCGCGGCCACGTCCTCAGCAAGTGCGACGACCTGGGCGGGATCGCGGAGGTCGATTCCGACCACACGCAATCGGTGCAGCCAGTCGCCGCTGTCCTCCATCGCGGAGAAACGGCGGATCGCGTCGTTGGGGAACCGGGTGGTCACGGTGGTGTGGGCGCCGTCGCGGAGCAGTCGCAACGCGATGTACATGCCGATTTTGGCGCGACCGCCCGTGAGCAGCGCGCGGCGACCCGTCAGGTCGGTGCGGGCGTCGCGTTTGGCGTGGTTCTCGGCCGCGCACGACGGGCAGAGCTGATGGTAGAAGGCATCCACCTGCGTGTAGCGGTCCTTGCAGATGTAGCAGGGGCGCGGACGCAACAGCGTCCCCGCACTCGCACCGCTCGTCGAGGACGTGATCGGGACCCCGGCGGTTTCGTCGTCGATCCGCTGGGGAGACCCGGTGGCCGTCGCCGAGATCACCTCGCGGTCCGCCGCGGCCTTGCGTCCACGGGTTTCCTTACGCCGCATCTGCTTGAACTTCTTGAACATGTGCCCGACCGCGCGCTGCACGGTCACGGCGTCCGGATGCTCGGCGTGGAGCTCGGCGGCCTGGTCGAGAACTCTCAGGCAGATTTCGAGGTCGGCGGGATCGATGCGATCGGTACCGAAGGTCTCGCTGGTCGAAGTCAGGGTGTCGCTTTGGGGGTTCATCTGCCTTTTCCGTGTGGTGCTGTACCAATAATGATATCGGGCGTGGTTGTCGCGCCCGTGATCGCTATGCCACACCAGGAGGAAACGATGAGCCGGACCGTGACGACACGGACGTCGAAGAAGACCAGGTTTGCCGAGATGCCTCCGTGGAAGCAGGCACTGGTTCTGACACTCGCGTCGGTGCAGTTGTCGTTGGCGGCGACGGCCTGGGCGGACCTCGCGACACGTCCGGCGGAGAAGGTCAACGGCAGCAAACTCAAGTGGGCGCTGGTGATCGCGGTGAACTTCTTCGGACCGATCCGCTACTTCCGCAAGGGACGCCGACCCTGAACGGTTGTCGCGGACGCCGACATCTCGGAGTGGGGGGCCCCCCCCCCCCCCGAGAGGGGG
>NZ_JAXION010000058.1:0-27977 GCF_049311045.1 Rhodococcus sp. 7Tela_A2
GGTGGGGGGAGGTGCGGGCCTTGCCGCTGCCGGGGAATCGCTGCAGGCGCGAGTCGAGGTAGGACGTGAGCGCGTCGACGAGTGCGGGCTCGGCGGTGAGGACGCGTTGCTTGTTTCCCTTGCCGTGCAGGGTAATCGACTCGAGTCGACCCGTGTCGTCGAGGTTGCGGAATTCCCCGATATTGAGGGTGACCAGTTCGGACAGGCGGCATCCGGTGAGCAGTGCGGTGAGGACGATTGCGAGGTCGCGCTCTCGCCAGGCGTGTGCGTTGTCGTCCTCGTCTGTGGTCAGCGCGGTGATCAGTTTCTGACCGCGTCCTGATCGAAGGCCTTCGGTACGGTCTTGGCGACCTTGGGGCGCAGGACCGCATCCATCGGGTCGGCAACGATCAGATCCGAGGTGAACAGGTAGCTGCCCAGGGCGTTCCAGGTCGACCAGCAGCGCAGGATCGAGGCTGGGGAGTGCGTGTCGGCGAGAGGTGCGGGAAGCCGGCATGGTTCCCCTGATCGGCCGATTTCTTCGATTCGGTCCTCTGCCGGTCCGGGGCCTGGTCGGTGCTTCGCCTGCGAGGTGGCGGCCCGGGTGGGAACATGGACGGTACCGACCATGTGATTTATCCTGTAATCAGGAGGTGGATGCCATGACAACCGCACACCCACGACCCGACCTCGCCGCCTACAACGACGCCGCCCGAATGACCCAATCGGAGCTGGTCACGGCGCTGCGTGAGCTGCTCGGCGCCAAGCTGGTCGCGTACCTGGGGAAGGTGAAAGAAACCCGCGCTGTGCGCCAGTGGGCAGAAGGCACCCGCACCATCAACAACGACACCGACGTCGAACGCCTCCGTATCGCCTACCGTGTCGCCCGGCTGATCGTCGAGCGCGATACCGCCGCCGTGGCCCAGACCTGGTTCCAGGGTCTGAACCCGATCCTGGACGACCGTCCGCCGGCGCTGCTGCTGCGCGAGGGCGATCTGTCCGATGTCGGCCCGAAGGTCCTTGCCGCTGCCCGGCAGTTCGCGGCGGTCGGATGAACGCACCGGATCGATCGTTGATCTCGACCCCGCGCGGCGATGTCCGCTGCTTCCACGTCGATGGCGTGGTCGCCTACCGCGTTGGCTACCCGCCGACCTCGTGGGAGTGGACACCGTGGGAGTTCGCCACCGACGGGCGCTTCACCGGCCGCTGGGACGATCCTGCGGGGATGTGGCGAACCCTGTACGTCGGCGCGACCCGCCTGTCGTGTTACCTCGAGGTCCTCGCCTACGCGCGCAGGAGCGAGGAGCTCAGCGCCGCGCTCGAGGAGATCGTCGACGACGAGCCAGATGAGTTCCCCACCATCGAACCGGGTCGTATCCCGCGGTCGTGGATGTCGAGCAGGGTCACCGGCAGCGGAGCGATCAGCGGATGGTTCGTCGTGCCCGGCGACACCGAGTCGGTGGCCACCCTGCGAACCCTCTTCCGGCCCCACGCGATCCGGCACGGCCTCCTCGACCTCGACACCGCGGCGATCCGCGACGGCCGCCCGCGCGCCCTCACCCAGGCGATCTCCCAGTGGGTCAACACCCTCTCCGATCCCGACGGTGAGCCGGTGGCCGGCATCCAATTCGACTCCCGGCACGGCGACGGACTGGTGCTCTGGGCGCTGTACGAACGTCCCGGTGACGGACCGGTCAGCAAGAACATCACGGTCCTGGACTACGGCCCCGTCGAGGAACACGACCCCGACCTGATCGAAGCGATGCGCCTGCACAACCTGATCTGGGAGGACGACTGAATCCCCGGCGGCACAGTTGCGCAGCGCAGACAACCACCCCGCGTGGGGGAATCGCAGCTCGGGCGGTGATATAAGAGTGCGTGCCTTATCGGCACCTCGGCGCGGCTCGGTGTTCCGGAATCGTGACAGCGGTGCGCGGTAGCCGCAGGTTTACGTCGCACCCGCCGGGTACTCGGAAGCATGACCGAACACTCGAAAGCTAGCTCTTCCGGCATGCACGTGGTGGTCACCGGCGCGACCGGCAACGTCGGCACCGCAGTGGTTCGCGCCCTCGGGGCGGAACCCGCCGTGGAATCGGTCCTGGGCATTGCCCGTCGCCCGACCGACTGGGCGGTCCCCAAATCGACCTTCGCGCCTGTCGATGTCGCGTCGGACGATCTCGCGGAGACGCTGCGCGGCGCCGACGCGCTCGTCCACCTGGCCTGGCTGTTCCAACCCACGCACAAACCGGAGACGACGTGGGAGAACAACGTGCTGGGCACGATCCGGACACTCACCGCCGCAGCGGAGGCGCAGGTGCCCGTGATCGTGGTGGCGTCGTCTGTCGGGGCCTATTCGCCAGGCCCCACTTCGGATCCCGGAGTCGAGGAACCGCGCGTCGACGAAACGTGGCCCACCCACGGATGGCCGGGCGCGGCGTATCCGAGGGAGAAGGCCTATCTCGAGCGGTGGTACGACGCCTTCGAACTCGAGCATCCGGAGATCCGTCTCGTCCGGATGCGGCCCGGGTTCATCTTCCAGCGACGCTCTGCCACAGCGCAGCGACGGATCTTTGCGGGGCCGTTCGTACCGGGCTCGCTGCTGCCTGCGATTCCGGTCGTTCCGGACATGCCGGGGCTGCGGATGCAGATCCTGCATTCCGACGACGCGGCGGATGCCTACGTGCGTGCCGTCCTGCGGCCCGTCCGGGGTGCGTTCAACATCGCGGCGGATCCGCCGGTCGACGCCCACTCGTTCGCGGAAGTGCTGGGCGCGCGGGTGGTGCCGGTCAAGCGCGGGATCATTCGCTCTGCCGTCGCCGCGGCCTGGCATACCCATCTCGCGCCGGCCGATCCGGGGCTTCTCGATACCGTCCTTCGGCTACCACTGATGGATTGCACGCGCGCTCGGACCGAACTCGGCTGGTCGCCGTCGGCCGAGCCGCTGGATGTGCTCGCGGAGTTCGTCTCCGGGCTGCGGGAAGGTGCCGGAGCGCCGACCCCGCCTTTGGTGGCCGACAGCCTGCGTGGCCGTGTGGAGGAGGTCGCGACGGGGGTGGGTGTGCGTCCCTGATCCGCCCGGCGAGGCTCACTCCGCCGGAAGACCCAACCGGCGATACCGGCCGATTCGGCGGCTGTACCGCCGGTCGGCGGGCTCCCCGGCCAGTTCGGTGAGCTCGCGTGCGACGGCGGCACCGACTCGCTTCACGAATTCCACCGGTTCCTCGCTCGCGTCGGGTCGTTCGGGAATCACCCCGTCCACGATCCCGTCACGCAGCAGGTCCCGCGCGCGGATTCCCTGTGCTTCTGCCATGCGCGGGGCATGGGTGGTGTCGCGGTGCACGATGGCGCTGGCTCCCTCGGGTGGCAGCGGAGCGAGCCACCCGTGTTGCGCGCACAGCACACGGTCGGCGGGCAGCAACGCGAGCGCACCCCCGCCTGTGCCCTGGCCGAGCAGCACCGACACGGTCGGCGTCGACAAGGTCACGAGATCGGATATGCAGCGGGCGATTTCGGGCGCGAGTCCGCGTTCCTCGGCCTCCTTCGACAACGACGCGCCGAGGGTGTCGATGACGAGAACGAGGGGGAGTCGGAGTTCTTCGGCGAGCCGCATTGCGCGACGTGCTTCCCGCAGCGCGCCGGGTCCCATCGTGCTCGACGCGGACTGGCCGGTGCGGTCCTGCCCGAACATCACACACGACACCCCGCGAAAACGCGCCAGCGACAACAACACCGTCTTATCGGACTCGCCTTCCCCGGTACCGGACAGTCGTACCTGAGCCGACGCGGCGTGCCGGAGCAATTCACGGATCCCCGGGCGTTCGGGCCTGCGGCTGAGCATGACCGACTGCCAGGCCGGGATGTCGGGCACGTCGTCGACGGTGGTGACGGCGCGAGAAGTGCTGGTGTCGGGCCGATCCGGTTCGACGAGCACGCGCAGAAGCCGGTGCACCAGTTGCCGGACGCCGCGGAGCGGAACGACTCCGTCGATCACGCCCTTGCGGTAGAGATTTTCCGCGGTCTGCACGCCCTCCGGGAAAGGTTCGTTGTAGAGCGCCTGGTAGACGCGGGGTCCGAGAAAACCGACGAGCGCCCCGGGTTCGGCCACGGTGACGTGCCCGAGCGACCCCCACGACGCGAAGACTCCTCCGGTGGTCGGATTACGCAGATAGACAAGGTAACCCAGGTGCGATGCCTTGTGCTCTGCGACGGCAGCGGCAATCTTCACCATCTGTACGAACGCGAGCGTCCCCTCCTGCATTCGGGTGCCTCCCGAGGTGGGGGAGGCGAGCAGGGGGAGACGCTCGGCGGTGGCGCGTTCGATCGCGGTCACGATCCGCTCGGCCGCCGCGACGCCGATCGACCCTGCGAGGAAGGAGAACTCGCATGCGATCAGCGCCACGCGGCGACCGTGCACTGTGCCCGTTCCGGTGAGAACCGATTCGTCGGTACCGGACTTCTCGGCGGCGCGACGGAGGTCCGCCTGATATTTCTCGTCGGCGTGGACCTTTACCGGGGTGGTATCCCACGAGGTGAAACTTCCCGGGTCGACCACGTTGTCGATGAAATCCTGCGCCGAGATCTTGGTGCCCGCCACGTCGCCTCCACCTGTCGATCATGCTGTGGAACAAACCTATACGAGGCGGGCGCTCGTCCAGCTTCGGTGTACCGCCGTGCGATCAGCGGCCGAGTGCTTCCTTCCACGTCACCGTGCGGCCGATACGCAGGATCGAACGCTGGTAAATCTTCGCCGCTACGAGGCTGAGCAGTGCCGTCGCGGCGACCATGAGCAGTACGGTGCCGACGATCTGTACCGGAGTCGCGACACCTGCCGCGATGCGGAGCGGCATGAGGATTGCCGAGAACGGCGGGATCCAGCTCAGGGTCGTGCTCCACGAGGCTTCCGGGTCGTCGATCGAAGAGAACGCCGCGAAGAACATCGCGATGATGACGATCATCAACGGGCCGGACGTGGAGTTCACGTCTTCCTGCCGCGACACCATCGACCCCGCTGCGGCGTAGAGCACGGCGAAGAACGCGAAGCCGAGGATGAACCAGCCGAGCGTGCCGGCCAGCACACCGATCGCGGTGCCGGTGATGGTGAGCGTCCCGGTGGCGACAGACGCGCCGACACCCACGACGCCGTACGCGGTGAGCTGGAGGAGGCCGACGGCACCGATGCCGAGAATCTTGCCCCACAGTAGCTGCAGCGGCCGGAGGGTGGAGAGCAGAAGTTCGACGACACGCGAGGACTTCTCCTCGACCACGCCCATCGCGACATACGTTCCGAACAGCAGGATCTGCAAGTACAGCAGGAGTACCGAAACGGTCGCCAGGATGATCCGCTGGCCCTGTTCGGGGTCGGGAGGTTCGATGGCCTCGACGACCACGGTTGCGCGAGCAGCGGCCGCAGCGATCTCCGCGGGGTCGACTCCGCGGGTGGACAGCGCCGCGGATTGGGCTTCCTGCACGACCGCGGTATCGATGAGTGCTTTGAGATCGGCGTCGATATCGGACTCGGTGATCGCGGTGACGGTACCGTCACCGCCGGGAACGAGGGCGACGTCGAGGCTGCCCGCACCTACCTGCTCGCGAGCGGCGTCGGCGTCGGGCACGGTGGAGACTTCGATCGGCGTGCCCACGGCGTCGCCGATGGAACCGAGCGTCGTGCCGAGGGTGTAGCCGGAGACGACACCCACGGTGGGGCGGTCGTCCTCGCCGCCGGAAAAGATCGACATCGCGACGATGCCGACGACGATCGCAGCGAGCACGATCGCGTTGCTGATGACGAAGCTCTTCTTCTGCACCTGGGTGACGAATTCGCGGCGCGCCACCAGGCCGATCGCGTGCGAGTTGCTCAGTGGGGCGCTCATGCGGCTACCACCTCTCGGAACAGGTCGGTCAGGGACGGTTGCTGCAAGGAGAACTCGTGTACCGGTCCGGTGGACAGCGCAGTTTTGAGGATCTGCTGGTCGTCGGTGCCCGGCTCGATGGTGAGCACGGTGCGACCCTCTGTGTATTCCGAGCCGGAGACACCCGGCAGGCCGTCGGCCCAGCCGGCGGGGGCGTCGGGAGCGTGCACGACCAGACGGGAAGCACCCTCGGCGCGCAAGTCGTCGACGGCACCGACGACGCGCATGCGTCCATGGACGATGATGCCGACGCGCTCGCACAGTCGCTGTACCAGATCGAGTTGGTGGCTCGAGAAGATCACCGGGACACCGGTGTTCGCCTTCTCGACGAGAACCTCGCTCATGACATCGACGGCGACCGGATCGAGACCCGAGAACGGTTCGTCGAGAACGAGGACGGCGGGATCGTGTATGAGCGCTGCGGCGAGCTGAACGCGCTGCTGATTGCCGAGAGACAGTGAATCGACCGTGTCACCGATCCGCTCGGCGATGCCCAGCCTTTCGGTCCAGCGCTGCATCGCCGCCGTGGCATCGCGCTTCGAAAGCCCGTGCAACCGAGCAAGATAGATCAGTTGGTTACCGACCTTCATCTTCGGATAGAGCCCGCGTTCCTCGGGCATGTACCCGATTGTGCGGCGGACGTCGAGATCGACGGGCTTGCCCGAAAGCCGGACTTCTCCGCCGTCTGCGGCGAGCACTCCCAGCGCGATGCGCATGGTGGTGGTCTTGCCGGCACCGTTGCTGCCGACGAACCCGAACAGTTCACCGGGCTGCACCTCGAAGCTCACCCCGTCGAGGGCGACCGTGGAGCCGTAACGTTTCGAGAGATTGTCGATGGTGAGGGTCATAGTTGGTCCTCCGGGTCGTCGTCGGGTCGGGTCCACGCCAGCAGCACTGCCGGGAGGCATCCACTGAAAAGTATTGCGGCGAGAGCGAATCCACCCGCCGAGTAGCACAGTGCTTTGTGATCGATGAAGTCGAACGGCGGGCTCCACAGGAGCGCGAAGATCGGGATCAAAAGCAGGCTCTGCGCCACCGAGAGGCCGATCGAGCGGGCGCTGTTGCGTTCGGCGATCTCACGCTCGTCGAGGGCATGCCGGGGTGCGTCGGATTGTCGCCCCGAGACGATCTGCAGGCACGTCCACGTGGGCAGGAATACCAACACGACGGCCAGCCACACGATGGCGACGACAGGGAAGAAGTAGGTTGCCACGGAGATGACGAACATCGCCGAGATCAGGGCGACGACGGCACCGGCGAGGATGCGGCGACGGTGCCGGGTGCGCCATGCCGGCAGCCATTTCGCGAATGTGGCCTCGTGCGTGAGGAACCGGCGGGTGCGGTAGTCCTCGTACCGGTCGATGAGCGACGCGGTGGACATGTCAGGCCTCCTTGGTATGGGGTCTGTAGAGCTCGGTCGACAAAGGGGTGAACTCGGTGCGCGAGAAGACCGCTTCGACCGGGAGGCCGAAGACGTCGCAGATCCGGAAAGCGAGATCCAGGCTCGGATAGTGGTCTCCGCGCTCGAGTGCGCCCACCGTTTGGGGGTTCACGTCGATGAGCTCGGCAAGTTGGGCTCGGCTCATGCCGCGTTCCGCACGGAGAACGCGGATGCGGTTGAAGATGGGGAGCGTTTCCCCACGGCGTACCGGACTCATGGAACAAAGTGTTGTAAAAACCCAACGATTTGTCAATACGGAGAACTCGCCCTCCCGCCACGGCCCCGGCGGTCGTGGCGTCAGCACGTGCATCAGAGGGGCTCGAGGCGAGTCTTCAGAAGGCAGAACTCGTTGCCCTCGGGATCGGCGAGCACGTGCCACGACTCGTCGCCCGTCTGTCCGATGTCGGCAGGGCGTGCACCGAGGCTGAGCAGTCGTTCGAGTTCTGCGTCCTGATCACGGTCGGTGGCGTTGACATCGATGTGCAGGCGCGGTTTTGCGGGCTCGGGTTTATCCGTCCGACTCAGGATGATGGTCGGTTGCGCGCCGCCGAATCCTTCGCGTGGTCCTATCTCCAGTCCGTCTTCGTCACGATCGAGCACGACGAAGTCCAGGACCTCGCACCAGAACCGCGCCAGCACCTCGGGTTCCCTGCAGTCGAGCACCAACTCGCTGATTCGACACGCCATGATGAAACCGCCTCCCCCTCGTGGGCGTCGGGGAGGCCACCCGAGATTCGCCGGCCCCCGGCAGCCGAATTGCCCGTGATCGTAGCGACCCGAGTACGACGGGACCGGATTTTCGGGGGAGTCGAGTACCGTCCGATGACCGGCACGAAGCCCACGGCCCCATTCGAGGCGACCCCTGTCAGTCGTCCTGGAAACCGCGGATCCGGTCGAGTTCGCGGCGATCTTTCTTCGTAGGCCGACCCGCGCCGCGATCGCGGATCGGGATCGCCGCGAGAATCTCTTTCGGCGGCGGCGGTGGACTGTGATCGATATAGGCGGTCGCGGCGACGGGCGCACCCACCCGCTTGTTGACCAGTTGCGTGACCTCGACGATCTTTTCGACCCCGTGCGCGCGCACGCGGACCTCGGTGCCGATCGTCACCGGTGTCGACGGCTTCGCTGTCACGCCGTCGACCTTCACGTGCCCGGCGCGGCACGCCGATGCCGCCGCCGACCGCGTCTTGAACAGCCGCACCGACCACGTCCAGCTGTCCACCCGCACGCTTCCGCTCATCTACAGCAACTCCTCGCTCAGCCGTCCGTCCTCGAGCCGCCACCGCCGCGTGCTGCGCGTCGTGTCCAGCATTCTGCGATCGTGCGTCACCAGCAGGAGAGTGCCGTCGAAGCTCTCGACCGCCTGCTCGAGTTGCTCGATCGCCGGGAGATCGAGGTGGTTGGTCGGCTCGTCGAGCACGAGCAGGTTCACACCGCGCGCCTGCAGCAGCGCCAACCCCGCCCGTGTCCGCTCGCCCGGCGACAACGACGCCGCAGGTCGCAGGACATGGTGCCCCTTGAGTCCGAACTTGGCGAGCAGGGTACGTACGTCGGCGTCCGGCCACTCCGGGACCTGCCGGCCGAAAGCTTCGACCAGAGGCTCGTCGCCTTCGAACAGTCCGCGCGCCTGATCGATCTCGCCGACCTGGACTCCGGAACCGAGGCTCGCGCGCCCGGAATCCGGGGTGAGGGTGCCGAGCAGCAATCGCAGCAGTGTGGTTTTCCCCGCCCCGTTCGGGCCCGTGACGATGATCCGGTCCCCCCACTGCACCTGGGTGGTCACCGGACCGAAGGTGAAATCACCGCGTCGCACCGTCGCGTCGTCGAGCGTTGCGACGACCGTGCCGCTGCGCGGTGCCGCCGCGATCTCCATCCGCAGTTCCCATTCCTTGCGGGGTTCCTCGACGACATCGAGGCGTTCGATGCGCCGTTGCGTCTGACGCGCTTTTGCGGCCTGCTTCTCGGTGGCCTCCGCGCGGAATTTCTTTCCGATCTTGTCGTTGTCCTTCGACTTCCGCCGAGCATTCCGTGTTCCGTGTTCGAGCCAGTTGCGCTGCATCTGCGCACGGTCCTCGAGTTGCGACTTGGTGTCGGCGAATTCCTCGTACTCTTCGCGGGCGTGCCGCCGTGCCACCTCGCGCTCGACGAGGTACGCCTCGTAACCGCCGTCGTACACCGAGATCTGCTGCTGGACGGGATCGAGTTCGACGATGCCCGTCACGGTCCGCGCGAGGAATTCGCGGTCGTGGCTCACCACCACCAGAGCGGTGCGTGTCTCCGCGACGAAACGCTCGAGTTGCTCCAGCCCCGCGAGGTCGAGATCGTTGGTGGGTTCGTCGAGAAGCAGCACGTCGTAGCGCGACAGAAGCAGCGCCGCGAGTCCGACGCGCGCCGCCTGCCCGCCGGACAGCCCGGTCATCGGTGCGTCGAGCCCGACCCCGAGTCCCAGATCCGACACGACCTTCTCGGCGCGCTCTGCGAGATCGGCACCGCCGAGCGCGAGCCACCGCTCGAGTGCCGGGGTGTAATCGTCGACATCCGACTCGCCGAGCGCCTCGGCAGCCGCGTTCATGATGTTCTCGGCGTCCGTCACGCCGGTGCGCCGGCCGAGGAAATCCAGGATCGTCTCGCCGGGGACGCGCTCGGGTTCCTGGGCGAGGTATCCGACGGTCGCGTCGGGCGGACTGAGCACGATCGATCCGGTGACGTCCGCGTTCCCCAGCCCGGCCAGTGTCGTGAGCAGCGTCGATTTGCCGGCGCCGTTCGCGCCCACCAGCCCGATCACGTCCCCCGGTGCGACGGTGAGGTCGAGGCCTTCGAACAGCGTGCGTTCGCCTCTCGAGGTGGACAGGCCGCTGATACGTAGTGTTGCGCTCACGTGTCGAGTATCCCGCTGCGACGATTCCGTCTTCCGCCACGGGTCTGTACCGGCCCGGATGTGGTCACGGCCGAGCGCACACTTCGTCGTCGATCTGCGATCCGGCGAAGCCGACGTGTCCCCCGACACCGTGACCGCGCGTCGAATCTGCTCATGCCCCTCGACGTGTGCCAGGCGGGTACCCCGTCGCTACCAGTCGAGGAATCACCCACACCCCGATCGACAGTGCGCAGAGCACGCTGTAGGAGCATCCCCCCAGGAACCTCACCGGTGTGGGCCAGGCGTCCTGCTCGTCCTCACCGGGCCAGGCTCGTCGCGAGAGTGCGCACTGCGTCCCGGGCGGCGGCAAGGCTCTCCGCCGCGAGGCCGGCGAACGGGGCAAGCGGTGTCAGGCGATCGGCGAGCGTGAGTTCCGCCGTCACCACCGATACCGACATGCCGAGCGAGGTGCCGAGGACCTGCATGAGGGGAGGTATGACGAAATCGGTTCCATCGCCCGGAGTTCCGGGAGCGTACGTGTTTCCTCGGCTCGACACGATCACCGCCGGCTTGCCCGCGAGGGGTGCGTCCGAAGTATCGAACGGCACTGTGGTGCCGAGTACGTGGATGTAGTCGATCCAGGCTTTGAGCGAGGACGGCATCGACCAGTTGTACATCGGCGCACCGATCACCACCGCGTCCGCGCCCGTCAGCTCGGCGATCAGTTCGGCTTGCAGACCCTCGGCCGCCGGGTCGGGCCGCTCCGTACCGGTGCGCAGCCGCGCCGCGTAGTGCAGCGCGGCGTCCGGAAGGTGGGGGAGCGGCGATCGGTGCAGATCCCGCTCGATCACCGTGTGACCGGAACCGGTTGCGCGCCAGGTATCGACGAACAACCGAGTCAGTTCGCGTGAGACCGAGGCGTCGAGGTCGGCGGACGAATCGAGGTGCAGAAGTCGAGGCATGTGCCCTCCGGGTTCCGGTGCGGTGTCGCCCCACGCTACGGCGTTCTGCGGATCAGCGGGCGGGGCCGTCTTCGAGAACCACGTCGGCCGTACGAGAACGGCCGTCCCCGTCGAGCCATTCGATCCGGACGGTGTCACCCGGTTTCCGGGTTCGTAGCCGTTGCTCGAGGTCGGTCGTCGACGACACCGTGTCGCCTCCGAAGGAAACGACCACGTCGCCGGCTTCGAGGCCGGCGCGATACGCGGGGGTATCGAACGACACCCACAGCACTTCGGCCCCGCGGTCGGCGCCGTCCGCTCGGGCGGTGGTGACGCCGAGACCGAGTCGTGGTGTGGGGCCGACGTGCACGGTGTCGGTGCCGACCCCGGTCCGGACCTGCTCGACGACGGCGAGAGCCTCCGCGATCGGGACGGCATACGCCTCCGGTGCGGACTCGGACGGTTCTTGCTGCTCACGTTCGATCGCGCCGGCGGTGTTGACTCCGACCACCGCGCCGTAATGGTCGACGAGCGGACCGCCCGAGTCTCCGGGGCGGATCGGGGTGTCGGTCTGCAGCATTCCGGTGAGTCGCTTGCGGGAGCCCTCGGTGGAGTCGCGGACCATCACGCTGCGATCGGCCGCGATGACGGTGCCCGCCGCTGCGACCACGACGCCGCCGCCGTCCGCGTTCCCGAATGCGGTGACGGGAGTTCCTGCCGGTGGCAGAGCGTCGGCGACCGGTGCCGCGGGAAGGCCGTTCGCGGTGCCGAGCTGGAGTACGGCGATGTCGCGTGCACTGTCGTACCCGATGACGTCGACGTCGTAGATCAGTCCCGTCGCCGCGCTCACCGCGGTGATGTCGGTCGCTCCGCTGACCACGTGATGATTGGTCAGCACCGTGCCGTCGGGTGTGAGAACGATTCCCGTTCCGGACGTTCCCGTCCATCCGCGGCTCGCGTCGATGGTCACGACGACCGGCACGGTACGGGCGGCGAGTTCGTCGGGCGCCAGTGGCGTGGGCGGCGGCGCCGGGATCGGTGGCGGCGGGGGAGGGAGCGCGATCTCGACGGCTTCGGGCGCGGAGGCGAGAAGGCTGGTCGCGGCTGCGAACGCGACCACCAGGACCGACCCCCCGCGCCGTCTCACAACGCCGCAGCTCCGGTGGTCAGATGGTCGACGAGTTCACGTGCCGCGGCCCGCCCGGCGCGGTTGGCGCCGATGGTGGACGCGGACGGGCCGTAGCCGACGAGGTGGATTCGCGGGTCGGCGGCGACCTGCGTCGCGAGCCGTCCCGTCATCGTGATTCCCCCGCCGGGATTGCGCAGGCCGAGCGGCGCCAGATGGTCGAGTGAGCTTCGAAAACCGGTGCACCACAGGATTACGTCGACATCGAGGGTTGTTCCGTCGGGCCAGCGGACACCGGTCTCGGTAATTTCGGCGAACATCGGCAACCGGTCGAGCACTTCGCGTTCGCGTGCCGCCCGGATCATGGGTGTGACGGGAAGCCCGGTCACGGAGACGACCGAACCGGGAGGTAATCCGTGGCGCACCCGGTCCTCCACGGCCGCGATTACCGTCCGTCCGAATTCGGGCGTGAATTCCTCGTCGCGCCAGACGGGTTCGCGTCGAGTCACCCACGTGGTGGTGGTGACGAACGAGATCTCGTCGAGCAACTGCACCGCGGAGATTCCCCCGCCCACGACGAGCACGTGCCGTCCACGGAACTGCTCGGCGTCGCGGTAGTCCTTCGTGTGGAGTTGCTGCCCCCGGAACCGCGCCGCACCCGGATACCACGGGACGAACGGGTGTTCCCAGGTGCCGGTCGCGTTGATGAGTCCCCGCGCCGAGTACACGCCGGTATCGGTCTCCACCCGCAGGCGTTCGCCCCGGTTGCACACCACCGTGACCTGAACGGGGCGGTGTACGGGAAGGTCGAACTCCTTCTCGTAGGCGCCGTAGTACGCGGGCACCGCCGACGACGCGGGCACTTCACCGGAGCCGGTGTCGACCGCGTCGGAGAACGCGGACCCGGGCAGGTCGTGCAGGCCGTTGACGGTGTTCAACGTGAGGGAAGGCCACCGGTGCTGCCACGCGCCGCCGGGGCCGAACGACCGGTCGAACACCACGAACCCCGTTTCGGGTTCGAGCCCGAACCGCCGCAGGTAATACGCGGCCGACAGGCCTGCCTGCCCGGCACCGATCACGACGACGTCGACGGGCGTCGTGTTCTCCGTGTTGCCTTCGGACGTCATCACCGGCCTCTCCGCAGATGGTTGCCCTCCATCATGCCGTGACATCGGGAGGCGTGCCCTGTGAACCCGGCACCGGCGATGATCCAAAAATGTGATATCACTTTGACATCGCATTCGTGCCCGGAAGGATCCCCATGGAAACAGCAGAGTCCACCACCTCGTCGGAACGCCCGGGACGCTCGTCCAACGGCTGGCCCGTACTTGCCGCCGCACTCGTCGCCGCCGCACTGGCGTCCGCACTGATCGTGTGGGCCGCGGTCGAGATCAACGTTCCGCTGATCGTGGTGGGATCCGTCATCGCGGTCATCGCTCTCGTCGCGCTCGCCGGCCTGATTCTCGTCGAGCCCAACGAAGCCCGCGTGCTCCAATTGCTCGGGGGCTCGTACGCAGGCACTCTCCGCGAACCGGGCCTGCGGTGGATGAATCCGCTCAACTCCCGTCGCAAGATCTCCACGCGCATCCGAAACCACGAGACGGCAAGGGCGAAGGTCAACGATGCGGACGGCAACCCCATCGACATCTCGGCGGTGATCGTGTGGCAGGTCGAGGACACCGCGCGGGCGGTCTTCGACGTGGACGACTTCGAGGAGTTCGTCGCCGTCCAGACCGAGGCCGCGGTGCGTCACATCGCCGGGAGTTACCCGTATGACGGTGCGCCCGAGGCGATGTCGCTGCGGCAGAACGCCGACGAGATCACCACGAAGCTGTCGTCCGAGGTGCATGCTCGCGTCCGGTCGGCCGGCGTGCGCGTGATCGAGACCCGCATCAACCAACTCGCCTACGCCCCGGAGATCGCACAGGCGATGCTGCGCCGTCAGCAGGCCGGCGCCGTGATCGCCGCCCGGGAACAGATCGTGCACGGCGCCGTCTCCATGGTCGGTACCGCCCTCGAGCGCCTCGAGGCCGAGCACACCGTCATGCTCGACGAGGACCGCAAGGCCGCGATGGTCTCCAACCTGCTCGTCGTACTGTGTGGCGATCAGAGTGCCCAGCCCGTTCTCAACACGGGATCGCTGTACCAGTAGGGAATTCGGCATGCCCGAACGCAAGAAGGTCTTGTTGCGGCTCGACCCGGCGGTCCACGACGCGCTCGCGCGCTGGGCCGCCGACGAGTTGCGCAGCACCAACGCCCAGATCGAATTCCTCCTGCGCCGCGCGTTGGCCGAGGCCGGGCGGGCACCGCGCGACGCGGGCAGGATGCGTGGTCCCGGACGACCCCGCGCTCAGGAGTCGCGCGGTACGGGCGACACAATGGAATGATCGTTGGGCATTGACGGAAGGGTGCCAGATACATGATCGGGATCAACCGCGACGGTGACGTCGTCACGCTGGAATTGCAGCGCGAAGAACGCCGGAACGCGCTCAATTCGCAGTTGTGCATCGAGATCCGCGATGCGGTCGAACAGGCAGTCGGCGACGATGCCCGGGTAGTCGTGATCACGGGCCGCGGAACGAGCTTCTGCGCCGGCGCCGACCTGTCCGGCGACGTCTATGCCGCCGGGTTCCTCGACAACCTCGGCGACATGCTGCAGACGATCGAAAGCGCACCGGTTCCCGTGATCGCGGCGATCAACGGACCCGCCATCGGAGCGGGCACCCAGCTCGCGCTGGCCTCGGACCTGCGAGTGGTGGCCCCGGGCGCGAGGTTCGCGGTGCCCGCAGCGCGTCTCGGGATCTCGGTGGACCGATGGACGGTGCGACGGCTGGCGTCACTCGTCGGCGGTGGCCCGGCCCGGACCGTCCTGCTCGCTGCCGAACCCATCGACGCCGAGGAAGCGCTGGCTCGCGGCCTCGCCAACAGGATCGGCGACCTCGCGGCCGCGCAGGCGTGGGCGCAGGAGATCGCGAAGCTCGCGCCGCTGTCGCTGCAAGCACAGAAGCTGTTCCTCAACGACGACGGCACCCGCGACGACAGCACACCCGAGCAGACGGCAGCGCTGGCCGCTGCGTGGCTCAGCGAGGACGCCCAGGAAGCCAGGCTTGCCCGCGCGGGCGGCCGCGACCCGATCTTCCGCGGCCGATGAGGGCCCGGCAGGCCGCGTCGTCCGCGCTCGCCGGCGCAGGTGCGCTCTGGTTCGCTCGTGCTGCACGGGGCCTGCCGAGTTCGATCGGGGCTTCCGTCTCCGACATCCGGCCTTACGCCGCAGGATCGCCGCACTATCGCAACGGGCGGTTCCACAACACCGATCCCGCGTCCGTGCTCGATCCCGACGACAGCGGCGGACTCCTGAAGGACATGCTCACCCGCGGTTCCCGTGGAACCCCGCGCAGCGACGTGCCCGTCGCACCGTCGCTCGCGCCGGTCGACGCCGCCGAACTCGCCGTCACCTGGTTCGGGCATTCCAGTGCCCTCCTCGAGATCGACGGCTACCGGGTGCTCTGCGATCCGGTATGGAGCGACCGGGTCTCCCCGTCGCCGACCGTCGGCCCGAAGCGGATGCATCCCGTGCCCGTCGAACTCCAGGCGCTGCCCGCCGCCGACGCGATCGTCATCTCGCACGACCACTACGACCACCTCGATCGGGTCACGGTCGAAGCCCTCGCCGCCCTGCAGCCCGAGGCCCGGTTCGTCGTGCCCCTGGGGATCGGTGCCCACCTGCGACGGTGGAAGGTCGCCGAGAACCGGATCGTCGAACTCGACTGGGATCAGCACGTCGAGATCGACGGTCTGCGCATCACGTGCACCGAGGCCCGGCACTTCTCCGGCCGCGGTCTGCAGCGCGACATCACTCTGTGGTCGTCCTGGGTGATCGCGGGTCCGACCCGCCGCGCGTTCTTCGGCGGCGACACCGGTTACACGCGGCGCTTCGCGGACCTCGGCGACAAGTACGGGCCGTTCGACCTGACATTGCTGCCCGTCGGCGCGTACGACCGGCGCTGGCCCGACGTCCACATGGACCCCGAAGAAGCCGTGCGCACGCACCTCGACCTCGGCGGCACCGAGCGTCGCGACAGCCTGCTCGTCCCCGTGCACTGGGGGACGTTCAACCTCGCCCTGCACTCGTGGTCCGAGCCGATCGCGCGCCTGCTCCCGGCTGCGCAGGAGGTGGGCGTCGCGACCGCCGTGCCGATGCCCGGGCAGCGGATCGACGCTCTCCGCCCCGTCGCGCGCGACCCGTGGTGGATCCCACTCGGCTGACGCAGCCTCCGGGGGAACAGGGGCGCCGCCCGGTGGAATACGCTCATTGGTTATGGCAGGAGAAGAGCCCACCGCGGTAGTCGAGACGAGTGACACGCTCACCGACGACCCCGCATATCTCGAGCACGGGCTGGCCACCGAACAGGTCGCCGAACGAGTCGCCCGCGGGCAGACCAATGACGTCCCCGACCGCGCGTCCCGTTCGGTCAAGGACATCGTCCGTGCCAACGTCTTCACGCGGATCAACGCGATTCTGGGCGTCCTGCTGCTGATCGTGCTCGCGACCGGCTCGATCGTCGACGGCATGTTCGGCCTGCTCATCGTGGCGAACAGTTCCATCGGCATCATCCAGGAAGTCCGCGCCAAGCGGACCCTGGACAAACTCGCGATCGTCAGCCAGACCAGGCCGGTAGTGCGCCGCAACGGCAGCAGCGGCGAGCTGCCCCCGCGCGAGGTCGTGCTCGACGACATCATCGAACTCGGTCCCGGCGATCAGCTCGTCGTCGACGGCACCGTCGTGGAGTCGGCCGGGCTCGAACTCGACGAGTCCTTGCTCACCGGTGAATCCGACCCCGTGCACAAGGACCCGGGGACATCGGTGATGTCGGGCAGCTTCGTGTCCTCGGGGACCGGCGCCTACCGGGCGACGAAGGTCGGACGGGACGCGTACGCGGCGCGGCTCGCGGAGGAGGCCAGCAAGTTCACGCTGGTCCACTCGGAGCTGAACGCGGGCATCAACAAGATCCTCAAGCTCATCACCTACCTGATGATTCCCGCGGGCCTGCTCATCATCTTCAACCAGCTGTTCTCGAGCGGTGAAGCCCTCGGACCCTCGCTGAGCGGCATGGTCGCGGCGCTGGTGCCGATGGTGCCCGAAGGCCTGGTCCTCATGACCTCCATCGCGTTCGCGGTCGGCGTCGTCCGGCTGGGCCGCCGCCAGTGCCTCGTGCAGGAGCTTCCCGCGATCGAGGGACTGGCACGCGTCGACATCGTGTGTGCGGACAAGACCGGAACTCTCACCGAGAACGGCATGCGGCTCGCCGACGTCGAACTCGTCGAGAGCCCCGGCGGAACCGACCTCGACGCTGCCCGGACCGCGCTGGCTGCCCTGGCCTGCGACGACCCCCGCCCGAACGCGAGCGTGCTCGCGATCGCCGAGGCGTTTCCCGACGGCCCCGATTGGGGCAAGCCCACCGCGATCGCACCGTTCTCCTCGGCGAAGAAGTGGAGCGGCCAGTCGTACGGGGCACACGGCAACTGGCTGCTCGGCGCGTGCGACGTGCTCCTCGATTCGGGAACACCGACGGCGCGGCGCGCGGAAGAACTCGGAGCCCAGGGGCTGCGCGTGCTGCTGCTCGCCCGCAGCGACCGGCCCGTCGACGACGCACTCGCACCCGGAACCGTCGCGCCCGTCGCCCTGGTCGTGCTCGAGCAGCGGGTGCGGACCGATGCGAAGGCCACGCTCGAGTACTTCGCGGAACAGCACGTCGACGTCAAGGTCATCTCCGGCGACAACGCCGTGTCTGTGGGAGCGGTCGCGTCGTCACTCGGCCTGCCGCACGGCGACAGCCCGATCGACGCGCGCACACTGCCCGACGATCGCGAGCAACTCGCCGACATCGCCGAAGCATCGACGACCTTCGGGCGCGTACGTCCCGACCAGAAACGCGCCATGGTCGGTGCGCTGCAGTCGCGCGGCCACACCGTCGCGATGACCGGAGACGGGGTCAACGACGTCCTCGCGCTCAAGGACGCGGACATCGGAGTCGCCATGGGCTCGGGCAGCCCCGCAGCGCGGTCCGTCGCGCAGATCGTCTTGCTCGACAACAAGTTCGCGACGTTGCCCTACGTCGTCGGTGAGGGCCGCCGCGTCATCGGCAACATCGAACGCGTCTCGAATCTGTTCCTCACCAAAACCGTGTACTCGGTGCTGCTCGCATTCTTCATCGGTGCGTCGGGGGTGCTGGCCCCGATCTTCGACTTCGATCCGCTGCCGTACCCGTTCCTGCCGCGGCACGTGACGATCGCCGCGTGGTTCACCATCGGTATCCCGGCGTTCCTGCTGTCGCTCGCTCCCAACAACGAGCGGGCACGACCGGGTTTCGTGTCGCGGGTGATGCGCCTGGCCATCCCGTCGGGCGTGATCGTCGGTGTCGCGACCTTCGTCTGCTACCTCCTCGTCTACGCGGGACCGGACCAGACCGAGGCACAGAAGGTGCAGGCCGGGACGTCCGCGCTCATCACCCTGATCATGATCGCCCTGTGGGTGCTGGCCGTGGTGGCACGGCCGTACCAATGGTGGAAGATCGCACTGATCGCGGGAGCCGTGCTCGGCTACGTCGTGCTGTTCTCGGTGCCGTTCTGCCGGGAGTTCTTCGCGCTCGACCCGTCGAACGTCGCGTACTCCACCATCGCGTTCACCTGCGGTGCGATCGGTGTGCTTCTCGTCGAGGCCTGCTGGTGGGTAACGGGTCGCATCCACGGTGAGCGCCGGCGTCTGTTCGCATCTCGGGAGGACCTGCCCGGAGCGCCGTGACCTGTGGGACGCTGGTCGTAGTCCAACGGAAGGACACGCCATGGGACTCATGGACACCGTCAAGGGACTGCTCGGCAAGGGCAAGGGTTACGCCGCACAGAACTCCGACAAGGTCGACGGGTACATCGAGAAGGCGGGCCACATCGCCGACTCCAAGACCCGCGGAAAATACTCGCAGCACATCGGCAAGGCGCAGGACGCGGCGCGCAAGCACCTCGGCAGCGAAAACCCCGCTGCCGGAAACCCGGCTGCCGAAAACCCCGCCACAGACGCTTCGGCATCGGATCCGCGGCCCGGGTCACCGCCCGCCGGTCCACAGCCCGATCCGCCGGCCGATCCTCGCCCGGGGGGCGGTCCGGGCCCGGCTACCCCGCCGGGCACCACACCCTGACCCGGCCGGGGCGGTGACCGGTTCATCACCCCGGCTCTCGCTGTGTCACGCTTTGTTCGCTCGATCATCGAACAAAGGGGTTCCCGCATGGGATTCATGGACAGCGTCAAGGGCATCGTGGACAAGGGCAAGCAGTTCGCGGCCGAGAATCCCGACAAGGTGAACAGCGCCATCGACAAGGTCGGGGACGTCGCGGACAGCAAGACCGGCGGCAAGTTCGCCGGGCAGGTCGATTCCGCGCAGAGTGCAGTGAAGAAGGCCCTCGGCACCAAGTGACGACGTGACCGGAGGGCGCGCCCCACGGGCGGCGTAGGGGGAGAATCGGTCCCGTGAACGGGACCATGATTCTGCTCGTCGTCATCGCGGCCATCGCCGTCACAGGACTGGCGAACAGGGGAAACCTGCAGGGTCCACTGGTTCTCGTCATCATCGGCGCGATCGCGTCGTTCCTGCCCGGCCTGCCGCGGCTCGAGCTGGAACCGGACGTACTGCTCGGGGTCGTGCTGCCCCCGTTGCTGTACTCGGCGGCGCTGAAGTTCTCCGTTCCCACGTTCCGGCGTTATCTCACACCGATCCTCAGACTCGGGATCGTCACGGTGCTGGCGACGGCGTTCGCGGTGGCATTCTTCGCGAACTGGCTGGTTCCGGACCTCACGTTCGGTGCCGCGCTGGTCCTGGGGGCGGTGGTTGCGCCCACCGACGCGGTCAGCGCGGTCGCGGTGGGGCAGAAACTCGGACTGCCCAAACGCGTCATCTCCATCCTCACCGGTGAAGGACTCGTCAACGATGCGACCGCACTGACGCTGTTCGCGGTGGCGATCGCCATGGTTGCGGGAACCCCGGTGTTCGCCGATTCACCGGTGCTGTTCTTCGCATACGGAGTCGTCGGCGGCGTCGCGGTGGGTCTGGTCCTCGCGGCAGTGGTGCACTGGGTCCGCGGCCGCATGTTCGACTCGCCGCTGGAAACTGCTCTCGGGCTGGTCCTTCCGTTCGCTGCCTATCTCGTCGCCGAGGAGATCCACGCGTCCGGGGTGCTCGCAGTGGTCGCGGCGGGCCTGTACATCGGGCACCGGGCCACCGACACCGCGGTCACCACGCGGTTACAGGAACGCTTCGTGTGGGAGAGCGTCGACATCCTGCTCGAAATGTTCGTCTTCGCTTACATGGGCCTGCAACTGAAATTCGTCCTGGACGAAGTCGCCGACACCGGCCTCGACGTGGTGCCGGTGTTGCTCTATTCCGTTGCGGTGCTGGCGGTGGTCATACTCGTCCGCCCGATCTGGGGCTTTCTGAACTGGGGCCGCCGCCGGGCGGTGCGCACGGCCGGGTTCACCCGCCTCGGCCGCGACCCCCTCACCTACCGCGAGCACATCGTGGTGTCGTGGGCGGGGATGCGCGGGGTCGTCACCCTTGCCGCAGCCGGCGGTGTGCCGGCGGTCCTCGGGTCTGGGGAGCCGTTCCCGGGACGGGAGCTCATCCACCTGGCCGCGCTGGTCGTGGCGGTGGGCACGCTGCTCATCCAGGGCGCCACCATGCCGATGCTGATCCGGCGGCTCGACGTCGTCGATCCGTACGAACGCCTTCGCGCCACAGAGCAACGCGAACTGGCCCGCACGATCACGGCGAACGCTGCGAAAGAAGAGATCGCAACCTTGGAGAAGGATCCGCCGGGCGGGTTCGACCCGGACGCGGTGCGCCGGATCCTCGAACGCGTGCGACGATCCGTCAAGGCCCGCGTCGACGCGCGACAGGTCGAGTCCGAGGACGACACCGAGGCCGGTGTCGACGCCGGCGCACTGTTCGACGAGTTCCGACGCGCCGTGCTCCGCGCCCAGCGCACCGCGCTCATCGCGGCACGAGACGACGGCACGCTGGACGACGAGAGTCTGCGGGCCGAACTCGAGAGTCTGGACATCGAGGAAGCCGCCGCGGAGGAACGGGTCGAACGTCGCGGCAGAACGGGAAACGGGACGCCCCCGCCGTGATCGACGCGCCCGTCGCCGGTGCTCGTCGTAGCGTATGACCATGATCGAACCGCCCGACCCCGTGGCCGTAGCGCCGAGGATCGCCGAAACGTGACCGGAACCGTTCTCCTCGCGTTCGCGGCCGTCACGATTCTGGTCGTCGCCGTACTGGCCGTGGTATGGGCGCGGACCCGCCGGGTCGTCACCACCCCCGCCGAACGGGCCGTGCATTCCACGCTGCACACGGCGTCCCTCGCCGCGCGTCCCCTGCGACGGGGGCTCGACGCCTCGTCCGCGACGGAAGCGGCCGTGCACCTGCGGATGCTGCTCGCAGAAGCGCAGGCCGTCGCCCTCGTGGACGCGGACGGAACGCTGCTCGCGTGGGACGGCCCGTTCGAGAGCCTCGCGGACCGCATGCACGACGCCGCCGCGCGCGCCGTCGCGGAGGAGCGGCGGGTACTGGTCGGACACCGCGACCTGGCCCCGGGCCCCCGGGACCTCGCCGCGCGCGCACTGATCGCCCAGCCCCTCGTGATCGAAGGCGTGGGAGTGGCAGGTGTGCTGGGCGTGGTGACGACGACGACTCCCGGGCCCGCATTGCTCGGCGCGATCACGGAGGTGGCGCGGTATGCGTGCAGCCAGCTCGAACTGGCCGAACTCGACGCTTCCAGGGCCCGGCTCGACCGGGCCGAGCTGCGGGCTCTGCGCGCGCAGATCAGCCCGCATTTCATCTACAACGCGCTCAACACCGTCGCCTCGTTCGTGCGCACCGACCCGGACCGGGCACGAGAACTGCTGCTCGATTTTGCAGATTTCACGCGTTACTCGTTCCGCGCGACGGGGGAGTACACGCTGCTCGCCGACGAACTGCGGAACATCGATCGCTACCTCACGCTCGAGCGAGCCCGTTTCGGCAATGCGCTCGAGGTGCGGTTGCAGGTCGCACCCGAGGTTCTCAACGTGACGCTTCCGTTCCTCGCGTTGCAGCCACTCGTCGAGAACGCGGTCCGGCACGGTATCGCCGGGACATCCACCCGCACCGGCACCATCACGATCACCGCAGCCGACGAGGGCACCGACTGCGTCATCAGTGTGGAGGACGACGGGGTGGGAATGGACCCGGAACTGCTGCGTTCCGGAACGCTGGACTCGATCGCCGAGAGTGAGCACGGCAGCGGGGTCAAGGAGTCCGCGCACGTCGGGCTCGCCAACGTCGACGACCGGCTCCGGGCCGCTTTCGGCAACGACTACGGGCTGGTGGTGGAGACCGCCCCGGGGGCCGGTACGAAAGTGAGCATGCGGGTACCCAAGTTCCGTGCGGGTATCCGGCCTTGACGGGTGCCCGACGTGGCACGATAGGTCCGCCGTGAACGACAAAGCAGAGAAAACACTCACCGTACTGGCCGTCGACGACGAACCGCCCGCTCTCGACGAGCTTGCGTACCTGTTGCGCGCTCAGGACGAGATCGCCCAGGTCCATACCGCGAGCGACGCGACGACGGCGCTGCGGTTGTTGCGCGACGGTGGGGTCGATGCGGTGTTCCTCGACATCAACATGCCCGGACTGGACGGTCTGGAGATCGCCGGCATCCTTCGCAACTTCGCGACCCCACCGGCTGTGGTGTTCGTGACCGCACACGACGACCGCGCGGTGTCGGCGTTCGACCTCGGTGCCGTGGACTATGTGCTCAAGCCCCTTCGGGAGGAGCGCCTCGCTCAGGCGGTGCAACGGATCGTCGAGCGGCGCCGGTCCGGGGCGGGGCGGGCGCCGGAACCACAGTCGGGCGACGAAGTGATCCCCGTCGAACTGGGTGGGGTGACCACTCTCGTTCCCCGGTCGTCGGTGCAGTGGGTGGAGGCCGACGGTGACTATGCCCGGTTGCACACCGCGACCGGTTCGCATCTCGTGCGCATCCCGATCTCGACCCTCGAGAGCCGATGGGCCGACGCGGGCTTCCTGCGCGTGCATCGGTCCTTCCTCGTCGCGCTGCCCCTGGTCACCGGTATCCGCAGCGTCGGCTCCGGCCTCGTGGTGTGTGTGAAGGGGAACGGTGACGCGCCACCGGTCGAGTTGCCGGTCAGTCGTCGCCACACCCGTGAACTCAAGGACCGCCTCATCCGCGGCCCGATGCAGACGTGGACGTCGCGGTGAGCACCCAGGCAGGCGGGTCACCCCCGCCGCGGCAGCGTGTGGTTCTCGCGCAGCGGCGGGGCGCGCGCATCGTCCGCACGCGGGTCGAGGTGCAGCAACAGACCGAGGTCGGCGATGCGATGGTGCGCGGCCTGGTGCGCGCCCAACTCGGCCTCGCCATCCGGGTCGCCCTGGCAACGGTGTGCCTGCTCGGGGCGATTCCCGTGCTGTTGCACTTCGTGCCGCGACTGTCGGAGGTGACGCTGATGGGGGTCCGGCTCCCGTGGATTCTGCTCGGCATCGTCGGTTATCCGGTCCTGCTCGGGATCGCGTGGGTCTATGTGCGCCTCGCCGAACGAAACGAGCAGGACTTCACCGACCTGACCGACGACTGACGCGTCATGACCGAGTCGATTCCCGTCGCGACCGTCGTCGGCCTCGTCGCGGCGGCTGTCGCCACCGTCGCGATCGGTGTCTACGGCGTCCGTATGGCCCGCACGACCTCCGATTTCCTCGTCGCGTCCCGCAGCGTCGGGCCGCGGTGGAACGCCGCCGCCATTTCCGGGGAGTACCTGTCCGCCGCGTCCTTCCTCGGCGTCGCCGGGCTGGTCGCGAAGTTCGGGGCAGACGCCCTCTGGTATCCGGTCGGGTTCACCGCCGGGTATCTCGGGCTGTTGTTGTTCGTCGCGGCACCGCTGAGGCGATCCGGTGCCTACACGGTGCCGGATTTCGCGGAGTTCCGTCTCGGCGAACGATGGCTGCGCACCCTGTCGATGATGGTGGTCGCGATCATCTGCGTGCTCTATCTCGTGCCGCAGTTCCAGGGCGCGGGACTCACGCTCAATATCCTTCTCGGCGTCCCGGACTGGGTGGGGGTCGCAGTCGTCGGCATCATCGTCGTCGCGAACGTGGTCGGTGGCGGGATGCGGTCGATCACGTTCGTGCAGGCGTTCCAGTATTGGCTCAAGCTCACCGCGGTCGCCATTCCCGCCCTCGTCCTGATCCTGCATTTCGTCGGTGATGATCGCGCGGTGGACGGTCCTGTTCCCCCGACCGTCACCGAAACCACCACCGTCGACATCACCGTCGACGTCATCGTGCAGGTCGCCGACCCGCTGGAGGTGACGGCCCGGGGCGACGTGGACGGTGTGCCCGTCTCCGGCGTGATCGAGCTTGCACCGGGAGAACACGAATTCGGGGCCGGAACCCAGCTGGTGCTCGAGGCGGGGTCGCCGGTCCCCGTGGTGGCGGGCGCTCCGTCGGACAACGACACCTGGGCCGCACCCGGCGCCGGCATCGGTGCGGGCGGCGCGCACCCGTTGTTCCAGGTGTACTCACTGATGCTCGCGACGTTCCTGGGCACCATGGGGTTGCCGCACGTACTCGTCCGCTTCTACACCAACCCCGACGGACGTGCCGCCCGCATGACCTCGCTGGCGGTGATCGGGCTCCTCGGGCTGTTCTATCTGTTCCCCACCGTCCTCGGGGTCTTCGCCCGGCTGTACGTCCCGCAACTGCTCATCACCGGCCGCTCCGACGCCGCGGTACTGCTGCTGCCCGGGTCGGTGCTGTCCGGGTGGGGCGGGCAACTGGTCGCGGCGCTCGTGGCCTCGGGTGCGATCGCGGCGTTCCTGTCCACGTCGTCGGGCCTGCTGGTGAGCGTGGCGGGGGTGCTGTCCACCGACGTGTTGCGCGGGCGGGTCCGTGACTTCCGGCTCGCGGCGGTGCTCGCGGGTGTCGTGCCGCTCGTGCTCGCGTTGTCGGTGACGTCCCTGGACCTGTCGCGGTCGGTGGGGCAGGTCTTCGCGATCGCCGCCTCCACGCTGTGTCCGCTGCTCGTACTGGGGATCTGGTGGCGCGGGTTGACGGCAATCGGTGCTGCCGCGGGCATGGTGGTGGGCGGCGCCGTCGCGGGTGGTGCCGCCCTGATGTCGATCGTGGTGCGGTTCGATCCGGCGACCGCGGAGGGATGGCCGGCGGTGCTGTCGGAATACCCGGCCGCGGCGAGCGTGCCGCTCGCATTCCTGACCATGATCACCGTGAGTCTTGCTACGCGGACGCGGATTCCGGCCGATGTGGGCCGCACGTTCTCGCGGATGCACGTGCCCGAGCGACTGGGCATGGGCCGGGATCGGGAGCTCGGAGCGTTCGACGACCGCCGTTCGTCGCAGTGAGCCGACCGTTCGTCGCATCGCTCAGCAGTTCGGCGTGCGGTCGGCACACCCCTCTATTTGTGTGATCGCCGTCTCATTAACGTGTGTGAGCACTACACCTCACACGTACGACCAAGGAGTCGGCAGTGACCACAGCACCTCCCAGCGAGAGCGACGTACCCCAGCGGCGCGTTCCGACGCCGCAAGAGTTCGTCGACATGCAGGAAAGCCCTGAGTTCCAGGAGCTGCGCAGTCGCCTGCGCCGGTTCGTGTTTCCCGTGACGGCGTTCTTCCTGGCCTGGTACGCCTTGTACGTTCTGCTCGCGACCTACGCGACCGACTTCATGGCCACCAAGGTCATCGGCAACGTCAACATCGGGCTCCTGCTGGGACTCGCCCAGTTCCTGACCACCTTCATCATCACCGGGGTGTACGTGAAGTTCGCCGGTCGTCAGCTCGACGGCCGTGCCGCTGCGATCCGTACCGAGCTGGAAGGACCGCAGCAGTGAGCGTTCTCGCACAGGGCACCACCGACATCGGTAACCCGCTCCTCAATATCGCGATCTTCCTCGCGTTCGTCGTCGTCACCATGGGCCTGGTCATCCGTGCCAGCCGGACCACGAAGACGGCGTCCGACTTCTACACCGGTGGCGGGCAGTTCTCCGGCCCGCAGAACGGGTTCGCCATCGCAGGCGACTACCTGTCGGCAGCGTCCTTCCTGGGTATCGCGGGTGCCATCGCCGTGTACGGCTACGACGGCTTCCTCTACTCGATCGGCTTCCTGGTCGCGTGGCTCGTCGCGTTGCTGCTCGTCGCCGAACTCCTGCGCAACACCGGCCGTTTCACGATGGCCGACGTGCTGAGCTTCCGGCTCAATCAACGGCCCGTGCGCATGGCCGCGGCGCTGTCCACCCTTGCGGTGTCGCTGTTCTACCTGCTGGCCCAGATGGCCGGTGCCGGTGGTCTGGTTGCGCTCCTGCTCGACATCGAAGGCAAGACGGGGCAGGCGGTCGTCGTCGCCGTCGTCGGTGTGCTCATGATCGTGTACGTGCTGATCGGCGGCATGAAGGGCACGACCTACGTGCAGATGGTCAAGGCGGTGCTCCTCATCGCCGGTGCAGGCGTGATGTTCGTGCTCGTGCTGGTCGCGGTGCGGGGCAACTTCTCTCAGCTCCTCGCCGACGCACAGGCCATGGTGTCGGGTTCCGCGAGCGAGGCTGTCGCCCAGCGCGACGTCCTGGCCCCGGGTGCGAAGTACGGCATCAGCGACATGTCGCGGATCGACTTCATCTCGCTCGGCCTCGCTCTGGTGCTCGGTACCGCCGGCCTGCCGCACGTGCTGATGCGCTTCTACACGGTGCCCACCGCGAAGGAAGCTCGTCGCTCCGTGACGTGGGCTATCGCGCTCATCGGTGGCTTCTACCTGTTCACGCTGGTTCTCGGTTACGGTGCTGCCGCCCTGGTCGGTCCGGACGTCATCCTCAACGCACCGGGCAAGGAGAACGCCGCGGCCCCGCTGCTCGCGTTCGAACTCGGCGGCACGGTGTTCCTGGCCGTGATCTCGGCGGTCGCGTTCGCCACGATCCTCGCCGTGGTCGCGGGGCTGGCCATCACCGCGTCGGCGTCGTTCGCCCACGACATCTACGCCAGTGTCATCAAGCGCGGCAACGCCACCGAGGACGAGCAGGTGCGCGTCTCGCGGATCACCGTTGTCGTGATCGGCCTGGTCTCGATCGTTCTCGGCATCCTCGCGATGGGACAGAACATCGCCTTCCTGGTCGCACTCGCCTTCGCGGTTGCCGCTTCGGCGAACCTGCCGACGCTGCTGTACTCGCTGTTCTGGAAGAAGTTCAACACCACGGGTGCGCTGTTCAGCATCTACGGCGGTCTGATCAGCTGCCTCGTGCTGATCGTGTTCTCGCCCGCCGTGTCCGGCAGCCCGTCCGCGATGTTCCCCGACGCCGACTTCTCCTGGTTCCCGCTGTCGAACCCCGGCATCGTGTCCATCCCGCTCGCCTTCCTGCTCGGCATAGTCGGCACCTACCTGGGCCGCGGCAAGCCGGAAGATCCCTACAAGCAGGCAGAGATGGAAGTTCGCTCGCTGACCGGCGTCGGCGTGGAGAAGGTTGTCTCCCACTGACTCTGCCCGACACGCCCTGACGATCCGAAGGCCCGCCCCGAAAGGGGCGGGCCTTCGGTCGCGTACGGCCCGCCCCAGTGCCGGGCGTCGAGGCGGGCGCGCATGGGCAAACTCGAGGTGTGGGCAAAACACCCCCTGGGCCC
>NZ_JAXION010000059.1:0-27343 GCF_049311045.1 Rhodococcus sp. 7Tela_A2
ATCGAGGGCGGTACCTCGTGGCGTGCGACGAGCCAGCGCTCGGCGTCGATCGCCGCGGAACAACCGCTGCCGGCCGCGGTGATGGCCTGACGATAGGTGTGGTCGACGAGGTCTCCGGCCGCGAAGACACCCGGCAGGGACGTCGCAGTGGTGCGGCCGACGACCTTCACGTAACCCTCGTCGTCCAGTTCGACCTGTCCCGCGACGAGTGCGCTGCGCGGATCGTGTCCCGCGGCGACGAAGAGTCCGGTGACGGCGAGATCGCTGCGCTCGCCGGTGACAGTGTTCTCGACGGTCAGCGACGAGACGCTGTTCTCTCCCAGGACCTCGAGGACCCTCGTGTTGGTGAGGAAACGAATCTTCTCGTTCGCCTCGGCGCGCTCGAGCATGATCTTCGAGGCACGGAACTCTTCGCGGCGGTGGATGATGGTCACGCTGCGCGCGAACCGCGTCAGGAACGTGGCTTCCTCCATCGCCGAATCGCCGCCGCCGACCACTGCGATGTCCTGATCCCGGAAGAAGAACCCGTCACACGTGGCGCAGGCGGAGACGCCGCGGCCGAGGAGGCGCTCCTCCCCCGGCACACCGAGGTAACGGGGTTCGGCGCCCATGGCGAGCACGACCGCGTGACTGCTGTAGGTTTCGCCGTTCGCGACCACGGTCTTGACCGGGCCGGCGAGATCGACGGCCTCGACGTCTTCGGTACGGATGTCCGCACCGAAGCGGAGCGCCTGCTCGCGCATCTGGTCCATCAACTCCGGACCCATGATGCCGTCCTTGAAGCCCGGGAAGTTCTCGACCTCGGTTGTCGTCATCAGCTCGCCGCCGAACTGCGTTCCCTCGAAGACGATGGGCGAGAGTTCCGCGCGGGCGGCGTAGATCGCGGCGGTGTATCCCGCCGGTCCCGAACCGATGATGATGAGGTCGTGAATGGTGGGCGAGGTCGTCATTCGGCGGAGGCCTTCCGGTCGGCGGTCGGGGCTGTCGTGGATGCCACGTGCCGAGAGACCGGCGCGGCAGCATACACAGATGTCAACACCAGGGTAAACGGTGTTGTTCCCCTCGCAGCGTGCGTCGTGCCACAGCGCGTGCGCGCCCGCCGCCCGGAGGTGTCAGACCGCGCCCGGGACGTCCCGGAGGGTTTCCCGGATCACACATTTGGTCCCGGTGTAGATGGTCGGCATGCACTTGTTGCAGTGAATGCACAACCCTTCGTCCGCGGTGTGGTTGCGGAACTTGTCGACCAGATACGGGTCACGGAGCAGCGCCCGGCCCATGGCCACGAACTCGAAACCTTCGTGCAGGGCGTTGTCGATGGTGTCGATGCGGTTGATGCCACCGAGCAGGATCAGCGGCAGCGACAGTTCGGACCGGAACTGCCGGGCCATCGGGAGGAAGAACGCTTCCTCGAACGGAAGTTTCGGGAAGAGCTTGGGTCCGTACACCTTCAGGCCCCAGCCGATGACCTTCGGCTGTGACTGCACGAACTCCTTCATCGGAACGTCGCCGCGGAAGAAGTACATCCCGTTGAGCAGCGAGCTGCCACCGGTCAGCTGCATCGCGTCGATGGTGCCGTCGGACTCGATCAGCTTGGCCATGGGCAGCGACTCGTCGAGCCACAGTCCCTTCGGGACGCCGTCGGTCATGTTGAACTTGGCGATGACAGCGACCGAATCCCCCGCCGCAGCGCGCACGGCGGCGAGGACACGCCGGGGAAAAGCGGTGCGGTTGGCGATGCTTCCGCCGTAGCGGTCGGTCCGCTTGTTGAGGTTGGGGCTCATGAATGAGCTCAGAAGGTAGTTGTGCCCCAGGTGTACTTCCAGCGCATCGAATCCGGATTCGACGGCATATCGCGCGGCCGACGCGTAGTCCTCCACGATCGCGTCGAGCTGCTCGAGTGTCGCGCCGCGGACGAGACCCATCGCGGGGGCGCTGATCCGGGTGGAGGGGGCGGTGGTGCTCATCCCGTTCGACAGCTGGTTGGCGACGAGCCCGGCATGCCCGATCTGCGCGGACGCGAGTGCGCCCTCCCGGTGGACGGCCTCGGTGAGCCGGGTCAGCCCGGGCACGGCGTCGCGGTCGAGGACGAGGGTGTCGCGGTGGACGCGACCCGCGGGCGAGACGGAGCAATACGCCACGGTCGTCAACGCGGTACCGCCGCGTGCGACTTCGGCGTGGAAGTCGACAAGTTTGTCGGTGACCGCACCCTTGGGCATGACACCCTCGAACGTCGCGGCCTTGATGATGCGGTTGCGGAGCGTGAGAGGCCCGAGGCGGGCGGGTTCGAAGACGGTGGATCGCGGCGAAGTCATGACCCTACTTTCGATGCCAGTGGTATCGTAATAGCCCGACTATAACCCCGATCACACACCAGGCACTGTCTGGTCCCACTCACACGAGAGCCCATGCCAGCTGTACCTGCGGGACGTCCGAGAGATCCTCGAATCGACAGTGACGTCCTCGCCGTCACCCGCGAGATGCTCGTCCGGGACGGGTGGGACGGCCTCAGCATGCGGGCGATCGCGGCGCGCGCGGGAGTCGGGCGAGCCGCACTGACGCGCAGGTGGCCGAGCAAGGCGCACCTGGTGCTCGATGCGCTCCTCGGCTCGGCACCCGATCTGGCGCCGTACGACGGAATCGACCGCAAGGGCTGGATCGAATGGGTTGTCGCGGGGAGCAACGAACTCTTCTCGAGACCCGAGGTTCGCGCCGCCCTACCCGGACTCCTCGCGGCGCTGCGTGACCACGAGGACCTTCGCAGCACACTGTGGCGAACCTTCAGCGGTCCGAGTACTGCGCTGTTCACCGAGAACGGTGACGGGGACGCGGAACTCGATGCCCGGGCGGCGCTCGTGATGGCGGCCGGGACCGCACTGTTCACCGGGCTGATCGCCGCGGAGGACGACACCCCGGCGCTACGCGCACGGATACTTCATCTGCTGCTGACCATCGCGGAGTGACGACATACGCCGAGCGCCTATCCGATGGTATGAACCGCCAGGGTAGCGGGAGTGTTTGCGTCACAATCGGTTCCGACCATCACCGCGGTCAGTTGCGGAGGGTGCGGTCCACCGAGGAGCAGCAGGACGGCGTCACGTTCGCGAAATTCCGTCTGCCGCGATCCCAGCAGAGGAGAATTCGAATCGAAACCGTTGGCTTCCAAGCAGTCCCGGAGCCGAACCGTATCCGAGAGAGGGCCGAGCGAGGTCGTGCCGACAATCGAGCGTAGCTCGGCGGGCTCGAACACGGAGTCGGTCTCGTGGGCGGCGTAGGCGTCGCTACCCGCGTCGTCGTCTCCCCCGGGCGCCGAGTGGAGCAGGACGAGTGCGAACACGCCGGCGAATACCGCTGCCGCCGCAACCCCGGCTCCCGCCAGCCATGTTCGGGCAGGTCGTCGCTGAGCAGTAGCCAGAGCAGCGTCGATCCGGGCGGCCACCGCAGGAGGAATCGGTTCCGCCGGATCACTGTCGCGGAGCGCGCCGAGACGCGACTCCACCGCGTCGAGTCGTGCGAGTACGGCCGCGGCCTCCGGGTCTGCGCGTACGAGAGGCCAGAGCTTGTCGGCCGAGGCGTCGTCGAGCACGCCCGCGTGCAAGTCGGCGAGCAGGTCGTGCGAGTACGGCGGACGTGGTATCTCGTCCTCGTTCATGCGCGTTCTCCTCGCGGGTGGGTTGTCCTCACCAGAGTAAGACGATCCGGACTTGTGTTCGGTTCCCTCACTCCCGTAGGTCGCCGAGAACGACGGCGAGTTTGCGACGTGCCCGCGCACACCGGCTCTTGACCGTCCCCTCAGGTACTCCCAGCCGGCGGGCCGCTTCTCGCACCGAATATCCCTCGACGTCGATCGCCACGATCGCGGCACGCTGATCCGGCGGAAGTGTGAACAGTGCTGTCTTCACATCGAGGGCAAGCTCCGTGTCGTGGATGGAATCCCGCCCCGTACGAGGAGTTTCGGAATCGTCGGGAAAGAGTGGAACCGTGGGCCGAACCTTGTTGCGCCGGATGCGATCCAGGCACGCGTTCACGACGATGGTGTGCATCCAGCTACGGACCGCGGCATCCTCACGGAAGTTCGCGGCCATACGATGCGCGGACAGGAGAGCTTCCTGAAGCGAGTCGGCCGCGTCCTCCGGCGAGTAGCTCGTACGCCGCGCCACCTGCCACAAATGGTCGTAATGGCGCGACAGCAGTGTCGCGAACGCCTCCCGATCGCCGGCCGCGTGTGCCGACAACAGGGCTGCGTCGGACACGAACGTGCCCGGCACCTCTGTGAGCACAGAGTCGTCGGGCACGGCGATTTTTGCGATCCCCCCGAAAATTCGCACGCGCGGATGGTAGCCGATCGCACGGCGATTGCCCCGGCTTGCGCTCGGGGTGATCCGGTTATTCCGAGCCGATGAACTCGATCTCGGAGATCGAACTCTTGTTGCTGCCACCGTCGGAGCTGAGCCCGGTGATCCACAGCAGTACGTGCGTGGTGCGGCCGTCGGCGTCGAGCGGAATCTCGGTCTCACCGGATCCGAGTGTCGCCTGACCGATCACCTGTGTCTGGTCCAGGGACGTCGAATCCGAGGGCGCGCTGCGGATTTCGAGCACGGTCCCGGGCGACTCGGACGTGACCTTCGCCGACGAGAGGGTGGCTGCGTCCTCGAGCGTCACCAGCAGGCCCACCCCGCTCTTCAGGGACGGGAAGGGATCGAAGTACGCGTCGGTGCTCCACGCCGTGGCAGGGTCACCGTCGATCGCAAGCGACGCGGACGCCGGAGAATCGGGGGTGCCCTGCGGCGAGAACACCGTCACCGCGGATGCCGGCACCGGTCCCCCGGCTGCGGCGGGAGCCGCCTCCTCCGACGCGGACTCGGGTGCGGCAGGTGCTTCGGCGGTCGGTGTGAGACCGAATTCCTGGCTGGTGAGCGGCGCATCGCTTGCGTCGCCTGCGAGCAGATTCGTGATCCACCAACCGATCAGCGAGAGCAGCACGACCGTCGTGATACCGAGGCCGATCAGCGCGACGAGCATGCGCTGGGAATGCTTCTTCTTCTGTTCGAGCGCCTCGGGGTCCGCCAGGGCATGGCTTTCGGTCATGTTCGCGCGCTGGCCGATACGGAGCGCGGGAATCATGTCGGTCTTCTGATCCACCACCGACGCCTGGTCGAGGATGTGCTGCACCGTTGCCGCGGTGCGGATCCCGCCGTCGGTGTTCAGAGCGCGCACGGCGACCGCCGAGATCTCGAACGGAACGTCGGGGCGGAGCACCTTGGGTTCGACGGGTTTGCCGTCGGAGCCGCGGTCGGCTTCCGGCATGCCACCGATGGTCGCGCCGCTGTGGTGCGGTGCCGGGGGCCGTCCCGGAGCGGGCGGTTCAGCGAGCGGCCAGCGGCCGGTGATCAGCCCGTACAGGCTGGCTCCGAGACCGTGCACATCGGAGACGGCATCCGCGTCGGAGAAGGTTGCCGGGAACGCCATGACCGCGTCGCCGGAGACACTGATCCGGATGCGGTCGGGGTGGTCGATCGACAACGCGCTGCCCGCACGGTGCGAGGCCTCTGCCGCTGCCGCGAGGGCGCGGACGGCTCGTGCAGCGCCCAACGGGGACGGCTGCGTGGTGGACATCTCGCGCAGCGAACGACCGGGCGTCCACTCGGCGACGACGATGCCGCCCGAACTACCCCGGACCACGTCCAGGACACGTGCCAGTCCGGGCGAATTGATCCGGCCGAGCCGCAGCGTCCGGGACAGGATTGCCTGTGGAGAGTCCGGCCCGGTGCCGTCGGCAGCGCTCTGGTCGGCGTCGACGAACGTCAGTGCCACCTCGCGGTCGAGTTTGACGTCGAGTGCCTGCCAGAACCGGAGCCCGCGTGCGCCACCGTGGGGCGAGAGCAGTCGGTACCGGCCACCTGCCACGGACGCGCCGGCGATGAGTTCCGGTCCGCGCATGGTGCGGCGGGGCGCCGACCCGGGAACCCGGACGGGCGGAAGCTGAGGAGAGCCGATCGGTATGACCCCGGTGTCGTGGTGGGTGTCGCGCGGCGGACTCGGCGGCGTGGGCCGCTGATCGTTTCCGGCCGGCGTCGATCCTGCCTGCTGTGACGCGTCGATCGTGGACCTGCCGGCAGCGTGGTCGTCGCTCACCCTCACTCCTTCGTTGTCGACTCGTCCACTTCCGGTGCGGAGACGAGGATCGCCCGTGGGGGCCGCGAAGTAGCGCGGACCACGGCGCCCGTGTCGAATCTGCTGTTGACCAGGGTACGGGAGTTGTTGCTGCGCCTCGACGGGACGGGGCACGTCTCTGATCGCGGGCATGACTTCGGTGATCGCGTCGTACGGTCCGACTCCGTAGTCGCCGTAGTCGATGCGCGGCAGTACGACGGTCTTCTCGAAGTCGGACTCCGGGTAGGCGTCGTAGCCGAAGCGGCGGCGGGTCGGGAAGGCACCGGTATCGGCCGGCGAAGTGGCCGTGGACTCCCCGAGTTCGGCTTCGGGCTCTTCCGTGCCGCCACCGCGCACCGCGGCGATCTTGCGGCGTACGGCGGCCTCGATGGCCATGATCTCGGGAACCTTGAGCAGATACATGCCGACGAGCGCGACGAGCAGCATGAGGATGCCGCTGATCGCGACACGCACCATCGAGCCGAGGCCGCCGAAGCGGTCCGCGAGGGCGTCCAACTGCAGGAGTCTGTCGGCGACGAGCACGACGACCGCCCCGCCGGCCGACGCCAGCACCACGTGCCAAATCGTGCGGCCCACGTTGGCCATCCGCAGGTCGCCCAGGGTGCGGTGCAGCAGGAACCCGCCGATGAACGCACCGCAGGTGAACGCGAGACCGGTCGCGACACCGAGCAGGACGACGACCTGCTGGTCGTTGCTTGCCACGACCGGAGCGAGCGCCGACAAGCCGATCTTGACGGCGGTGATGCCGAGAATGATCCACGTGGGGGTCCAGGCCTGTTCCCGCGCGTAGAAGACCCGCAGGTGGATGAGCACGAGCGAGTAGGGAATCAGGGTGAAGGCGGACCAGCTCACGGCCTGGCCGAGCAGGGACGCGTTGCCCGCGCCGAAATTGCCGTAGCCGTACAGGGCGGTCCCGACGTGCGTGCCCGCGATCGTGAGGAACGTGACGATCGGGATCAGCGCGATCATGGTCATTCGGGTCGCGACCGACAGGTCGTCGACGACCGCGGGAGTGTCGCCCTCGGCGGCGTTGCGGCTCAGTCTCGGCATGATCGCGGTGAGCACGGTGACGCCGAGCACGCCGTACGGCAACTGCAGCAGCAGCCAGGCGTTGTTGTAGATCGCGGGGCCTGCGGCATCGGCGCCCGACGAGATGTTGGTTGCGAAGATCATGCCGATCTGGCTGATCAGCACGTACAGCACGATTGCCGCAGCCATCCCGCCGAACTGGCGCAGGCGGTCGTCGAGGCCCCACAGCGGCTTCAGATTGATGCCTTCGCGGCGGAGCGCGGGGATCAGGCACATCGCCTGGGTGATGACGCCGAGAAGCACACCGAGGCCGAGTACCAGCAGCTTCGGGTCGCTCATGCGCACCGGATCGAGGGTGATCTCCCCCGGCATCAGGTAATAGACGACCAGCACGACGAGCACGACGACGTTGTTCGCCACGGGTGCCCATGCGCCGGGCTTGAAGACCTGCCGCGTATTGAGAATGCCCGTGAACAGGCCCGACAGCCCGTAGAACACGATGGCCGGCAGCAGCAGGTACGACAGGGCAGTCGTCAGTGTCGTCGACACCTTGCCGGAGTCGTCGAGGAACACGTGCGTCGTGAGCAGCGGCGCGGCGGCGACCGCGAGGATCGTCGCGCCGCCGAGCAGCACGACGGCCGCGGTGAACAGGCGACGGACGAATGCCTCGCCGCCGTCCGGGTCCTCTCGTTCCGCTCGCACGAGCACAGGCACCACGATCGAGGTGAGGACGGCGCCGAGGACCAGCTCGGAGATCATGTTGGGGATCTGGTGGGCCACGGTGAACGACGACGCGACGCTCGCACCCAGCAGCGTGAGGATCAGCAGTTGCTTGAGGAACCCGGTGATCCGGCTGACCAGGGTGGCGACGGCAATGGAGCCGGTGGCCGCGAGCAGGCTCGGAACCTTCCGGCCGGTGGGACCGGCACCGGTGACGTCCGGTGAAGTCGTCGGTGACTTCACGTCGTCGCGGGTCGCGTTCCCCGTCATTCTCGTTCGTACCCTTCGTCGGCTGGATCCGGTTCCCCGCGGAACCGGTGCAGAAGCCGCCTGCCCGCCAGGAACAGCAGGAGCGCTCCCGCACAGCCCGTGACGATGGCGAGAATCCGGCCATACGCATTGGAACGTACCGTCACGTTCGTCGGACTGCCGAGAGACAGGCCGGATTCCGTGGTGAGCGAGAACTCCAGTTCGAGCTTCCGCGAGTCGCTGATCTGAGCGGGCACCGTCAGGGTGCGGCTACCGCGCGGAGGCAGCTGGGTCGGCCCGATATCGGTGATCTCCATCGCCGAGGGCGCGTCCACGTGCAACCGCACTGTGATGCCCACGGGCAGATCGTTGCGCGCCACCAACAGTAGGGGACTCTGTTCGGAGGTCAGTGTGTACACACCACCCGGTGAGAGCACTGTCACTCCCGCGAACATCCCGTCCACGGCTTCTTCGACTTCCACCGCGCGCAGAGTCGCGGCGTCCACCGCCTGCTCGGGGTCTTCACCCCGCCGCCCCGCCGACGCCATCGCGCGCAGCAGATCCTCCCGCAGCGGTGTGAGGAACTCCTGCGGCGTGAGCTGGGCCTGGGGATCCTCGATCAACGCTGCCTGCAAAGCATCGAGCCGGGGCGTCTGCTCGGCGGCAATCCGGACCACCTCTGCCGGCACACCGTCGGTGACGGCTTGCTCCGGATAGTCGAGCACGGAGGTATTCGGGTCGTCTGCGGTGGCTGCTGCCGCGGCGACGAACTCGGTGAAGGGACGAGCCGTCGCCGTTCCCGAACGGATGAGTGACGAGATCATGGACAGCGTGGCCGACGCCTCGTCCGGGGACGGCGACCAGACCTGCGGCGGAGCGAACAGCACCGAGCGGCCGGGTGCGGGCAGCGGCACTCCCGACGCCGCGTCCACCGACGGGGCCAGCGCCGGAAACGCCAGCGCACCGAGCGCGTCCTGGAGCCGCGCGGTCGCGGAGTCGTCGGCGAGGTCGTAGCGCGCGGCCTTGGTCACGAACGAGGGGGTCGACGGCGCGTCGCCCATGCCCGCGAGTGCCGCCGAGGCCGCGGCGTCGAACAGGCCGGCCGTCAGCCCGTCGACTCCCGACACCCGGACACTGTTGCGCGGGGATGCGCCGCTCATGGCGGCGCGTCCGTCGTCCACCGCGGTGTCGGCGAGTACCGCCGTGACCGGACCGTCCGCGGCGACGAGAAGCCCGGCGTTCTCGGTGAGGACACCGGAATCGGGCCACACGACATCCGGAAGCGACGTGGTTCCGAGGATCGTGTCGACAAGCGTGCTCGGGGACCGCAAGGCGGGCACGGTCAGCGAGGGATCGTCCAGTTCCGCGAGCGCCGTCAGGTCCGCCTGGGCGAACGGCACCGCCACCGTGCACATGGAGGTCGCGAGTGCCCGGATGCGGCCGAGCCACGCGATAGCCGCCTCGGTGCCCGTTCCGGGGCTCGCGGCCCCCATCGGATCGGCCGGGTCGTCCACCACGAGATAGTCCCGGGTCATGTTCGCGACCGTGACCAGCAGGTCGGGGTCGATCGCCAGGCACATGCCTTCGGTGACCCGCGGATCGGTCTCCAGCGATTGTTCGGCAGCGCGCAGCAACCCGTCGAGCCGTCCTCCTTCGGCCAGCGACGTGGCGAGCACGTCATCGACGAGCCGGGCGGGTTCCGTCGCGGATCCGGGAACACCCGAGGCCAGCCGCGGCGTGTCGGCCAAGGGCCACAGCATCGAGACGGCGACGGGGCGCGACACCTCGGGTGGAACGGCGGGAAAGCTCTCGGTCTCGCTGCTGGGCGCCGTTCCGGTGGTTCCGCCCGATGGCGTGGACGCCGACGTTCGCGGGGAGCTGTCCTCGCCTGCGGGCACTCCCAGCACGGGCAGCAGGAAACGGGCATCGTCCAGACGGGCCTGGCCGCCGTATTCGGGCGAGCCGTTCACGTTGACGAGCAGCGGGTAGACACCGGGGGTGTCGATGCCGAGCGACGGTTCGAGTTCGGAACGCAGGGGCAGCTCGATCGTGAACTCGGCGCGGTCGCCGCGGTCGAGCCGGTCCGTGACCTGCTCGAATTCGCCCACGGTGTCGAAACCCCCCTGATCGAGGGAGAGCGAGGTGCGCAGGGCGGCGGGGTCGGAGATGACGGGTGCGCGCTGAAGCCGCACCCAGACGTCCTCGACATCGCGGTCGCCGACATTGGTGACGGTGCCCGTGACCTCGACTACCGATTCACTTGTGAGCGACACCACCGACGGGGTGACCTCGTCGATGCTCAGAGCGAGGAACTCGGTGTCTTCGGAGTCCGGCTGCGCCGCCGCGGGTGCGGGGATCGCCACACCGATCGTTGTGAGAACGAGCGTGAGCACGGCCAGAACCGCGGCACCCGTTCGGGAAACCACCGCCGTCATCCGAGATGGGCCCCCGGTTCGTCGGTGCGGGGACGCGATTCGGGATGCATCTCCGCAATGAGCTGGTCTGCGACGTCGGCGAGCTTACGTTCGTCGGCGTAGGCGAGCCGGGACCGGAGTTCACGGAGCGGAACCCACGCGACTTCGGTGACCTCGACATCCGCGTCGGACAGTTCACCGCCGAGGTAACGCAGAAGGTAGTGGTGCACCGTTTTGTGGACGCGACGGCCTTCGGTGACGAACCAGTAGTCGATGCTGCCGAGTTCGGCGAGCACCGTGCTGCGGACCCCGGTCTCTTCGTGCACCTCGCGCATCGCGGTCATTTCGGCGGTCTCGCCGCGCTCGATGTGCCCCTTCGGCAGCGACCACAGCAGGCGGCCGCGACGGTCGGTACGCCCGATCAGCGCGGCACACAGCTTGTCGGGTGGACCACCGAGTCCGTCGACGACCAGCCCGCCGGCCGAGGTCTCGCGGACGGTGCGCAGTCGAGGGCCGGGTGCGCCGGGTGCTCCGCCCTGAGCAGCCTTTTTCGCGCTCGTGCCACGACGCCGCGAGCTGCGGCGGTTGCGATTGGCACGTTCGGCGGGCGACACCTAATAGATAGTAGATGTACCGCCGTCGGTCCCGGCTCAACCACACGAACGCCCTGCTCGGTAAGGTGCAAAGACGTGAACTCACCCACCGCAGACCTCGACCGCCGAACCCGGTTGCTCGCCGGAGCCGACGTCACTCTGCGCTCGTTGTCCGATGTCCTGGCCCCACTCGGTGCGCGGTTCACCGAGGCGGGCCATGAGCTGTATCTCGTCGGAGGGAGCGTCCGCGACGCGCTTCTCGGCCGGTTGGGCACCGACCTCGACTTCACGACGGACGCGCGCCCCGAGAAGGTCCAGGAACTGCTGCGCGGGTTGGTGGACCATCAGTGGGACACCGGCATCGACTTCGGCACGGTCAGCGCGGCAAAGGGATCCGAACAACTCGAGATCACCACGTTCCGCAGCGACGCCTACGACCGCGTCACCCGCCATCCCGTCGTCGAGTACGGAACGAGCCTCGAGGACGATCTCGTACGCCGTGACTTCACCGTCAATGCGATGGCCGTTCGGATCGGTCCGGACGGTGCCGGTGAGTTCGTCGACCCGCTCGGTGGGCTCGACGCGTTGCTCGCAGGTGTTCTCGACACTCCGGCTCGGCCCGAGGACTCGTTCGAGGACGACCCACTGCGCATGTTGCGGGCGGCCCGATTCGTCTCCCAACTGGGCTTTTCGCTCACCGAGCGGGTTCAGACCGCGATCCGCGAGATGGCGGACGAGATCCTGCGCATCAGCGCCGAGCGGGTGCGGGCCGAACTCGACAAGCTGATCCTTGGGGACCATCCGGTCGACGGCATCGAGTGCATGGTGGAGACCGGCCTGGCGGAGCGCGTCATCCCGGAGATCCCCGCGATGAAACTCGAGATCGACGAGCATCACCAGCACAAGGACGTGTACTGGCATTCGCTCACCGTGCTCACCCAGGCGATCGATCTCGAGGACGGCGACCCGGACCTGGTGCTGCGCTGGGCGGCGCTGCTCCACGACATCGGCAAGCCCGGCACCAAGCGCAACGAGGCCGGCGGCGGCGTCAGCTTCCATCACCACGAGGTGGTCGGGGCGAAGCTGGTGCGCAAGAGGATGCGGGCCCTGAAGTACCCGAAGCAGATGATCGAGGACGTCGGCCAGCTGGTGTTTCTGCACTTGCGCTTCCACGGGTACGGCAAGGGTCAGTGGACGGACTCGGCGGTGCGGCGGTACGTGCACGACGCCGGGGACCTCCTCCCCCGGCTCCACAAGCTGGTTCGGGCCGATTGCACCACCCGCAACAAACGGCGCGCCGCGGCACTGCAGGCCACCTACGACGATCTCGAGGTGCGCATCGCGCGACTGGCGGAGGAAGAGGGCGTCGCGAAGGTCCGCCCGGATCTCGACGGCAACGCGATCATGGAAGTTCTCGGCATTCCACCGGGCCCCGAGGTGGGCAGGGCGTGGAAGTTCCTCAAGGAGTTGCGCCTCGATCGCGGTCCACTCGATCGCGACGAAGCCGAGGCCGAGCTCCTGAAATGGTGGGAGCAGCAACCGAAGTCCTGAGCGTGTTGCCGGCACCTCACACCTCCTCCCGACACCCGTGAGCCAGATGTCACAGCGTGCTCATCCCATGTGACGCGTCCGAAACACCGAGTCCGCAGCATGGAAGTCGTCGTATCGGCGACGGCAACGGCGTGCCCCTCGGTTCACTGCCGGCGGACGCGGTGCCGGGTAGGAGATTCGGATGCGGGATGACATCACGACGGTGAAGACCGCGTGCTCCTACTGCGGTGTCGGGTGCGGCATGGTGCTCGACGTCGCCACCGATCCCGATACCGGTGCCCGCAGGGTGGTCAAGGCGTACGGCGACAAGGAGCACCCCACCAATCGGGGGCGCCTGTGCACCAAGGGTGCGACGAGCGCGGAGATGCTGGCCGCGGCGGGCCGTCTCGAGACCGCGTACGTGCGTGACCGCCGCGGCGGCGCTCCTTCGCCGGTGCCGGTGGACGCGGCCGTCACCGACACCGCACGCCGTCTCACGGAGATCATCGGAACCCACGGACCCGATGCGGTGGCGTTCTACGTCTCCGGACAGATGTCGCTCGAGGCGCAATACCTCGCGAACAAGCTCGCCAAGGGATTCGTGCGCACCAGCCGGATCGAATCGAACTCGCGGTTGTGCATGGCCTCTGCGGGCACCGGCTACAAGCAGTCGCTCGGTTCGGACGGGCCACCCGGCTCGTACGAGGACTTCGAGCACGCCGATCTGTTCTTCGTCTCGGGTTCGAACATGGCCGACTGCCACCCCATCCTCTTCCTGCGGATGATGGAACGCGTCCGAGCCGGGGCCAAGCTCGTCGTCGTCGATCCTCGGCGCACCGCCACCGCGGACAAAGCGGACCTGTTCCTGCAGATCGCGCCGGGTACCGACCTCGCACTGCTCAACGGCCTGCTCCACCTGATCGTCGAGAACGGGCACGTCGATCGTGACTTCGTCGAGGAGTACACCGAGGGCTGGGAAGCGATGGAGGAGTTCCTCGCCGAGTACCCGCCCGCTCTCGTGGCGGGCATCACCGGCCTCGAGGAAGCCGACATCCGCACGGCTGCACGATGGATCGGCGAGGCCGGCGAGTGGATGAGTTGCTGGACGATGGGGCTCAACCAGAGCACCCACGGCACCTGGAACACCAACGCGATCTGCAATCTCCATCTCGCCACGGGTGCGATCTGCCGCACCGGAAGCGGCCCGTTCTCCCTGACCGGTCAGCCCAACGCGATGGGTGGTCGCGAGATGGGGTACATGGGTCCCGGCCTGCCGGGCCAGCGCAGCGTGTTGTCCGGCGACGACCGGGTGTTCGTCGAGGAGCAGTGGGCGCTACCTCCCGGCACGCTGCGCGCCGAAGCAGGCACCGGCACCGTCGACATGTTCCGGGAAATGGCACAAGGAACGATCAAGGCGTGCTGGATCATCTGCACCAACCCGGTGGCCTCGGTCGCGAACCGGGCGACCGTTCTCGAGGGTCTCGAGAACGCCGATCTCGTCATCGCCCAGGATGTGTTCCTCGAGACCGAAACGAATGCGTACGCCGACATCCTCCTTCCGGGTGCCCTGTGGGCGGAGTCCGACTACGTGACAGTCGGATCCGACCGCACTCTGAACCTGTTGCAACAGGCCGTCGAACCGGTCGGAGAGGCACTGCCCGACTGGCAGATCATCGCGCGTGTCGCCTGTGAGATGGGGTTCGGTGACGGCTTCACCTACTCGTGCGCCGAGGAGATATTCGACGAGATCACGCAGTTCTGGAATCCGCAGACGGGGTACGACCTGCGCGGCGTGACATACGACAGGCTGCGGCACGGCCCGGTGCAATGGCCGTGTGGCCCCGGCCGCACCGACGATCGCAGTCCGGTCCGGTATCTCAACGACGGAGACAGCCGGACGCTGGTGGTCCGCGACGACGGATCCGTACCGGAACTGGCCTTCGCGACACCGGACGGACGAGCCCGGTTCTTCCCCCGTCCGTATCTGCCCACGACCGAACTGCCCGACGACGACTACCCGTTCGTTCTCAACACCGGTCGGTTGCAACATCAGTGGCACACACTCACCAAGACGGGCAAGATCGCCAAGCTCGGAAAACTCCACCCCGGACCGTTCGTGGAGATCAATCCCGAGGACGCCGCGCGGTTGTCGATCGTCGACGGTGACGCGGTGGACATCACCTCGCGGCGGGGGCGCGCCGTCCTCCCGGCGGTGGTGACCGATCGGGTGATGCCGGGAAACTGTTTCGCCCCGTTCCACTGGAACGACCTGTTCGGGGACGATCGCGCGATCAACGCCGTGACCAACGACGCCGTCGATCCCGCGTCGCTGCAGCCCGAATTCAAGTTCTGCGCGGTCGCCGTGACGAAAGTTGCGGCAGCACCGGTATCCCCTTCCCTGCCCGCCGACGATTCGGTCGTCGGACGGCTCGCGGAGACGCTCGGAGTCGGCGGTATCCCCGCTCCCCTGTTCGGCGACGACGAGAAACACTATCTCGCAGGTCTTCTCGCCGGTCTGCGGTCGTCCGATGTCACCGCCGCGCCGTCGCTGCCGGCTTCGGCGCCGTTTCCCCCCGCGACCCGGGCGTGGATCGACGGACTGCTCGCGGGGATGTACTCACAGAGCGCTGCGATCGACGCCGGCTCCGATACCGCGGCCGGGGACCTGAACCCGGAACCGCCGGTCGTGGTGGCGTGGGCGTCGCAGACGGGGAATGCCGAAGGATTCGCGCACACCTGCGCCGAGCGTCTTCGCGCCGCGGGACGTGGGGCCACCGCGGTCGGGATGGGGACGCTGACCGTCGCGGATCTCGTGCAGATACCGGAATTGCTGGTGGTGACAAGTACATTCGGTGACGGCGACGCACCGGACAACGCTTCGGCGTTCTGGAGGGACTTGAACGGTGCAGACGCACCGTCGCTCGCCGGTACCCGCTATGCGGTACTGGCTTTCGGTGACTCCAGTTACGACGACTTCTGCGGGTACGGACGCAAGGTGGACGAGCGGCTGGCCGATCTCGGAGCGACCCGGATGGCCCCGCGCGTGGACTGTGAACCGGATTTCGAGGACCGCGCCAACGAATGGGTGTGCTCGGTCCAGAATCTGGTGGCCGGTGACGCGCCCGCACAACCTGTTCCGCCGCGGGCATCCGTGTACAGCCGCAAGTCCCCGCTCGTCACCCGCCTGACACGCAACATCGCACTCAGTGGAGCCGGATCGTCGAAGGATGTGCGGCAGTTCGGATTCGAGCTGTTCGACCCGGAATTCGAATATTGTGCGGGAGATGCCCTCGGGGTGATGCCGACCAACTGCCCCGAGGCGGTCGAAGAATGGATGCAGGTCACCGCGCTCGACGCGGAGGCGCCCGTCGAAAGCGTCGATCGTCCCACCGTCCCTCTCCGGGAGGCCGCGGCTCGGTACCTCGACATCACCAGGACCACTCCCGAATTGCTGCGCTTCGTGCAACGCCAGAGCGGGAGTCCGGAACTCGCCAAGCTGCTGCGACCCGGAAACAAGATGGAACTGCAGCGGTGGCTGTGGGGGCGGCAGGCGATGGATGTCATCGCCGAATACCCGTTCAAGGCACCGCTCGACGAGTGGCTCGGTGTGCTCACGCGGCTTCAGCCACGCAGCTACTCGATCTCGTCGAGTCCGAAGTCCAACCCGCGGGAGGTGCAGCTCACCGTGTCGGTGGTGCGATACGGCTTCGAGGGCCGCGACCGGGCCGGCGTGTGCTCGGGCTTCCTCGCCGACCACAGCAAGGGCGTCGACATCCCCATCTTCGTGCAGCGGAATCCGCACTTCCGGCCACCACCCGGCGATACTCCGATGATCATGGTCGGGCCGGGAACGGGGATCGCGCCGTTTCGGGCCTTCCTCCACGACCGCCGCGAATCCGGGCACACCGGTCGCAGTTGGCTCTTCTTCGGCGACCAGCGGTCGGACACCGACTACCTGTACCGCGACGAGATCGAGGAGATGCACGCCGACGGGTTCCTCACCAAGCTGGACCTCGCGTTCTCGCGTGACCAGCGACAGAAGGTGTACGTGCAGGACCGCATGCGCGAACAGGGCGCCCAGCTCTGGAGATGGCTGGAGGACGGCGCTCATTTCGCCGTCTGCGGGGACGCCGGGCGCATGGCGAAAGATGTCGACGCGATGCTCCGCGAGGTGGTGCAGACCCACGGCCGGCTCGACCAGGAGGCGGCAGCGGCATACGTCGATCGTTTGAGTGCTGAGAAGCGGTACGTGCGCGACGTCTACTGAGAAGGTTGATACAACCGCATCTGCGGACGTATCGTCCAATTCGTGACTTGTGTGCGGAACATATCGTGACGACTTTCCGTATCCGCGACGCCGCACGCCTGCTCGGTGTCAGCGACGACACCGTGCGGCGCTGGATCGACCAGGGCGCCCTTCGTGCGAGCAAGGACGACACCGGCCGCAAAGTGGTCGACGGCAGCGAACTCGCGGCGTTCTCGCGGGCCCAAGCCGACGCGGCACCGGATCTGCTCGGCGTCGGGAGTTCCGCCCGCAACAAATTCGTCGGTCTCGTCACCCGGGTCGTCTCGGACCCGGTGATGTCGCAGGTCGAGATGCAGTGCGGGCAGCATCGGGTCGTGTCGCTCATGAGCACCGAGGCGGTGCGGGAACTCGGCCTCGAACCGGGCAGCGTCGCGGTCGCGGTCGTCAAAGCGACAACCGTCATCATCGAAACACCCGGAGGGTCCTCGTGAGGCGCGTGCGCGCAGGATGGATCCTGGTGGCGTCCGTGGCACTGGCTTCGGTCGCCTGCGGTTCGGAACAGGGTGATCGGAATCCGTCGGGTGACGGTGTGACGGGCACTGTCACGGTGTTCGCGGCAGCGTCGCTCAGGGACACGTTCACCGAGATCGGTGCCGCGTTCGAGCAAGTGCACGACGACGTCGCCGTGGTGTTCAACTTCGCAGGGTCGTCTGACCTCGCCGGCCAACTGGCGCAGGGCGCACCCGCCGACGTGTTCGCGTCCGCCGATACCGTCACGATGTCCCGCGTCGTGGACGAGGGTCTCGTCGCCGGTGATCCGCTGCTCTTCGCGGCCAACACGATCACGATCGTCACCGAGCCGGGGAATCCGAAGGGCATCACCTCGTTCGACGACCTCGGCCGCGACGGCGTGTCGGCGGTCGTCTGTGCACCCCAGGTGCCGTGCGGCGCCGCCACCGTGCGCGCCGAGGAGGCGACCGGAACCGAACTGTCGCCGGTCAGCGAGGAATCCTCCGTCGCCGACGTGCTCGCCAAGGTCACCTCGGGACAGGCCGACGCCGGACTGGTCTACGTCACCGATGCGCGCGCCGCGGGCGATGCCGTCACCGTCGTGGCGTTTCCCGAGTCCGGGGACTCCGTCAACTCCTATCCGATCGCCGTACTCGAAGATTCCCGGAATCCGGACGCCGCCCGCGCGTTCGTCGATTTCGTCGCCGGACCCGAAGGACTGGAGATTCTCGGGGAAGCCGGGTTCGCGGGTCCATGACGGCGGCCCGCACCCCGACCGGTCTGCCGGCGTGGATCTATCTTCCGGCGATCGCCGGCGGCCTGTTCGTGGTGCTGCCGTTGGTCTCGATCGTGCTCTCCGTCGACTGGCACCGCTTCCCGGAACTGGTCACGTCCGAGGCATCGATGCAGGCGCTCGCGCTCAGTGTGCGGACCGCGTTCACCAGCACCGTGCTGTGCATCGTGTTCGGTGTGCCCATGGCTGCCGTGCTCGCACGCAGCACGTCCCGCGTGATGCCGGTGCTCCGTTCACTGGTCCTGCTGCCGCTCGTGCTGCCACCCGTGGTGGGTGGGATCGCGCTGCTGTACACCTTCGGCAGACGCGGCCTCATCGGTGAGCACCTCGAGGCGTTCGGGATCCGGATCGCGTTCTCCACCACCGCTGTCGTGCTGGCACAGACCTTCGTGGCGTTGCCGTTCCTGGTGATGAGTCTCGAGGGAGCGTTGCGTACCGCGGGCCGACGGTACGAGGCGGTGGCGTCGACGCTGGGCGCCCGGCCCACTACGGTCTTCCGCAGGGTCACCCTGCCGTTGGTGCTGCCGGGACTCGTCTCCGGTGCGATCCTGGCGTTCGCGCGGGCGCTCGGGGAATTCGGCGCGACTCTCACTTTCGCGGGCAGCCTCCAGGGCGTCACCCGCACCCTCCCTCTCGAGATCTATCTGCAGCGGGAAACCGATCCCGATGCCGCCGTGGCGTTGTCGCTGCTCCTGGTCGTCGTGGCAGTGCTCATCGTGGTGGCCGCACGCGGACGCCGGGCAGGTGGCGACTGGTGAGCGAACTGCACGTGCACGCACGGGTGGACGCACGGTCCGTCGACTTCGACCTGGACGTGGCATCGGGCAGCGTGGTCGCGATCCTCGGTCCCAACGGTGCCGGGAAATCGACGCTGCTGAACCTGATTGCAGGACTGGTTCTTCCGGACGAAGGCCGGATCGAGCTCGGTGGCCGGATCCTCACCGACACGTCGGCGGGTGTCGCGGTGCCGCCCCATCGCCGGTCGGTTGCCCTGCTGGCACAACAGGCTTTGCTGTTCCCGCACCTGACCGCTGCGGGCAACGTGGCCTTCGCACCGCGCAGTGCCGGAATGAGCCGCCGCGCCGCGCATACCGAGGCGTTGCGCTGGCTCGACGCCGTCGACGCTGTGGCGTTCGCCGACCGCAAACCGCACCGTTTGTCGGGCGGGCAGGCTCAGCGGGTCGCGATCGCCCGCGCTCTCGCTGCCGACCCGCAGTTGCTCCTGCTGGACGAACCCATGGCCGCGCTGGATGTCGCTGCGGCGCCGGCGATCAGGTCACTGCTGCGCCGGATACTGCGTGAGGACCGGCGCACGGCGCTCGTGGTCACACACGACCCCCTCGACGCCCTGGCCCTCGCCGACCGCGTCGTGGTGGTCGAATCGGGACGTGTCGTGGAACACGGCGCGGTGCGGGACGTCCTCACCCGGCCACGGAGCGCTTTCGCCGCACAGATCGCCGGGATGAACCTGATCGCCGGCACGGTGACAGCGGATGGCGTGGAGACGGAGGTCGGTGCCGTGCACGGCGTCGTCGACGAGGAGTGCGTACCGGGAGATGTGGCCGCGGCCGTCTTCTCCCCCGCCGCGGTCGCGGTGTACGTGGACGAGCCACACGGGAGTCCCCGCAATGCGTTCGAGGTGACCGTCACCGAAGTCGAGGCCCGGGGCTCGACGGTGCTGGTGCGCACCGGAGTCGCCGGTCTGGCGGCCGAAGTGACGCCCGCCGCGGTTGCGGATCTCGGTCTCGAGCCGGGCTCGGCCGTGTGGTTCGTCGTCAAGGCCATGGAGATTCGCGTTCATCGCGCCGCGCTTCCGGCCCTGCGGGGGTCGTGACTAGGTCCGCGACCGCCCGAGTGCGAGAACGCCGGCCAGGGCGAGCACGTAGATCAGCCCGCCGGCCAGGGCAAGTCCCGGGCTGCGCCCGTCCGGCGCGATCAGGAAGGCCGACGCGGCGATCGCGGCAAGGAACGCCAGGTTGAACACGGTGTCCTGCAACGCGAATACCTGCCCGCGACGTGCGTCGTCGATCTCGATCTGCATGGCGGCGTCGCCCGTCAGCTTGATGGTCTGTCCCGCGACCCCGAGGAGGAAAGCGGCGATCAGCAACGATCCCGTCGTCAAGGAGGTGACGAACGCGAACTGCACGACCGCGGCGGCGAGCAATCCGGCGGTGACCGCACGAGGTCGCCCGAGCCGTGGGAGGAGGAACGGTGTGAGGGCGGCGGCGAGGAGCATTCCCGCCGCCGTGCAGGCCACCGCGGCACCGAATCCGGCGAGCCCACCGGGTAGGTCCGACGGGTTGTCGGCGTTTCGCAGGACGAGAAGCGTGATGAGTGTGTTCAGGCCGAACACGATGCGGTGCGCCCCGATACCGAGCAGCGCGGCAGCGACTCCGGGATTCTCGGCGACCGCGCCCGCGCCGGTTCGCAGACCGGCGAGTACCGCGCTCGCGGGCGAACGGAGTCGTGCACCGTCGGGTCCGAGCGCGTTGCGGGGGAACCCTGCCGCTGCGGCGGCGCCGACGATCGATCCGGTCACGCCGACCGCCACCGCGATGCCGGAACCCGTGTCCCCCGCACCGACGACACCGATCGTCGCGACCGCGACGGCGGCACCCGCTGCGGCGACCACCGAACCCGCGGTCGCCAGAACGGAATTGACCGGGACGAGCCACGACTGCCTCGTCACGTGCGGAAGTGATGCCGAGACTCCGGCGAGAACGAATCTGCTCACCCCCACGGCGGCAAGTGCCGGCAGCATCAGGGGCAGTTGTGGCCCACCCACGAGGAGTACCGCCGCCGCGGACGCGACGAGAACTCCGCGCACCGCGTTGGCCCACACCAGGACGAGACGGCGATCCCAGCGGTCGAGCAAGGCTCCGGCGAACGGTCCGATCACCGAATAGGGCAGCAGAAGCACCGCGAACCCTACGGCGATGTCCACCGGATTCGTGTGACGTTCGGGGTTGAAGAGGATGGCTCCGCCGAGGGCGGCCTGGAACAGACCGTCCCCGAACTGCCCGGCGAACCGGACGGCTGTCAGTCGCGCGAGTCCCGGGGATTGCCGTAGCGCCGTCGCGGTCGATCGCCACGCCTGTTTCTGGGAGTCCCGCACACACGCGACCCTATCGATCGCGACTTTGCGCGGATGTCCCGCCCGGCGCGGCAGGGAGCAGCGCTCACATTTGTTTGCGGTGCTTCCGGTAGGGCAGGCTGGGCGACGTGACAACACCCCGCGCCCGGGCTCGTGCCCGCACGATGGCGGACATCGTGGCCATCGGCCGTGAGCATCTCGCCGCCGGTGGCGCCGAGGCCCTGTCGTTGCGGGCGGTCGCCCGCGATCTCGGGGTGGTCTCCTCGGCCGTCTACCGGTACGTCGCAAGCCGCGACGAACTTCTGACCCTGCTGGTGATCGATGCCTACGACGAACTCGGCGATGCCGTCGACGCAGCCGTCGATGCCGTGGATGCCGCCGACCACCGGGCACGCTTCTTCGCGTTGGGCCGGGCGGTGCGAGCCTGGGCGCGTGCCGAGCCGGCCCGGTACGGCCTGATCTTCGGTACCCCTGTGCCCGGCTATCACGCACCCGCCGAGCGGACCACCCAGCCGGGGACCCGCGTCGTTCTGACTCTGGTACGCATCCTGGTCGAGGCCCACCGGGCCGCGGCGCTGGACGAGGCGACGGAAGTCCCCACAACCGCCGGGCTCGTCGGTGATCTCGATCGCATCCGTGCCGAGATTTCCGCAGACCTGCCGGACGACGTTCTGGCGCGCGGTCTGTTCGTGTGGCCGGCGCTGTTCGGGGCGGTGAGTTTCGAAGTGTTCGGCCAGTACGGCACGGACACCTTCACGGACCCGGAGTCGTTGTTCGACCACCACCTCGCGTTGCTCGCGCGGACAGCCGGGTTCCGGCCGACATCGCGGTGACGCCGGTGACAGAATGTCTCTCGTGGCGCAGCACCAGGAGGAACCCGAGGACCGCACCGCACCTGTGACTCCGAAGGTGCGGCCCGGAAGTCTCCTCGTCTCCGCCACCGACCTCACCGAACCGACTTTCCGCCGCAGCGTCGTCTACGTCGTGGAGCACACCGACGCGGGCAGTTTCGGCGTCGTCCTCAACCGCATCAGCAATACCTCGGTCGACGCGATGCTGCCACGGTGGACGCGGCTCGCGGCGGCGCCGAAGGCGTTGTTCGTCGGCGGCCCGGTTCACCGGAGTTCGGCTTTGTGTCTGGGCACGGTCCCGGTCGGAATGTCCGTCGACGGTGTGCCCGGTATCCGACGGGTCGACGGGCGCGTCGTGATGATCGATCTCGATTCGGATCCGGCCGTCATCGCCCGGCACGTCGAAGCCGTGCGGATCTTTGCCGGGTACGCGGGATGGAGCGGGGGTCAACTCGACGGAGAGCTGCGCAACGACGACTGGATGGTGGTCTCCGCGCTTCCCTACGACATCTTCACTCCCGCGCACGTCGACCTCTGGGCACGGGTCCTGCGCCGTCAGCCGCTCCCGCTCGCGCTGCTCGCTACGCATCCGATCGAGATCGAGCGGAACTGACCGACCGTCAGGTGGACGGTTCCGTCAACCCGGTGGAGTCGCTGGATGCGGCGGCGCCGCGTCGATCCGCGAGGGTGTTGAGTGCCCCGGCGAGCTCATCGGCGCGTGCCGAGGTGACCGTGAAGACGTGGCCCGACGCCGTTGTCACCGCCACAGCCGGTCCGGTGGTGGTGACGAGGCCGTATCGGCCGCGCCCCTTCACCCGCAGACCCCAGCCGCCCCAGTCCTGGAAGGGCCGGGTCTCGGTGACCTCGGCCCCGACGATCTCGTCGAGGTCGTAGACCACCGCATCCGTCGCGAGGTTGCGCACCCGGATGCCCTTCTCGTCCACGATCACGGTGAAGCGCAGCAGGCTCACGGCGAGGACGGCGACCGGAACGACGACCGCCGTCGGCCACCAGCTGTCCGTGGCTGCGCACACGAGGACGGTGGGCACGAGGATCGAGCCCAGCAGGACGACGGTGGCACCGGCGCCGATACCGACTCGGTCCACCAGGGGTGATGATTCGACCGGTCCGCGGGGCAGATCGGGTGCGGGCGGCCGTGATGCGGGTGTGCGTTCGCGTCCGTCGCGGAGCAGGGCCGCACCGAGCCATCCGACGGCGACACCCGCGACCGTGCCGACCGCGATCGACCAGGTGGGAAATGCTGTCTGTGTCGCGTCCGCGACGTCGAGCTGGGCGCCGAGCACGGCGACGAATGTCGCGACCATCACCCCGGTGACCCCGAGACCGATGACGAGCATGTAGCGCCGCATCAGCAGCAACGACCGGGCGAGCGCCGCGATCGCACAGCAACCGCCCCCGACCATCGCAACGAGCAGCGCCATCGTCCACGCCGACGAGCCGACCGGTCCGAAGCCGTCCGGGCGCGATCCGGTCCAGTGCGTTGCCACCTCGGCCGGTAGCCGTGGCTCCCAGAGACGGGCGAGAACGACGATCGAGGCGGCGGCGAGTACCGGAACCACGATGCCGAAGACAACACCGACAGGATCGATCACGCGGGTCTGCGACACGGCCTCACTCTGCGACACGGCCTCACAGTAGAGCCTCGGAGCTTTTCCACGCTGCCGGCGAGGCCGGCGCCGGGATCTGTCAGGCGCTCGGCTCGCACGCCCCGCGCAGGCTGCACGCACCGCAGGACGAGCCGCATCCCTCGGATTCCGTGGGCTTCGTCGCCGCCGCGACCCGCGCACCGACCGCACCACCGGCACCGGCGGTGACGAGCGCCGCCCCGACGGTGACGACGATCGCGATGATCGCCGCGACGGTCGGCAGGGTCAGGCAGGCGATACCGCCCACGGCGAGTAGGACGGCAGCCCCGAGCATGCTGGGGGCCGCAACCTTGTTGGCCAGCGCGAACGTGGTGTCGTCGCGAAGAGAGTCGGGGGTGCGTACTCCGGCCCAGCGGTTACGCGGCAACTTCCCGGCCAGCGCTGCGACACCGACCGCTCCGACGACGAGAGCGAGCAGGAAGAGCAGAAGGGCGACGATCAGCACTCGGTCAGGATACGCGTCGGCGGAAGGCGCCGGTGAGGTCGGGTTCGGGCACGTTCTACCCTGGTAGGAGCCCACAAACGCCGGCCGAGTAGATAGCGATCACCGTGACCCGTCCCGATCAGACCTCCGCACAGCCGCACGCTGCCGCACAGCAGCAGTCGTCCGACGCCACCCCGAAGCATCGGTATACCGCCGAACTCGCGGGGCAGATCGAGCAGCGCTGGCAGGAGCTGTGGCGCGAGCGCGGCACCTTCCACGCCGCCAATCCCGTCGGCGCGCTCGCCGGCGATGTGCCGGCCGACAAGCTGTTCGTGCAGGACATGTTCCCCTATCCGTCGGGTGCGGGCCTGCACGTCGGCCACCCGCTCGGCTACATCGCGACGGACGTCTACGCGCGTTATCACCGCATGCAGGGCCGCAACGTGCTGCACACACTCGGCTACGACGCCTTCGGGCTGCCGGCGGAGCAGTACGCCGTCCAGACGGGGACCCATCCCCGCACGACCACCCAGGCGAACATCGCCAACATGCAGCGCCAGCTCGGGCGCCTCGGACTCGGGCACGACGAGCGTCGCTCCATCGCGACCACGGACGTGGAGTTCTACCACTGGACGCAGTGGATCTTCCTCACCATCTACAACGCGTGGTACGACCGGTCGGCAGGGAAGGCCCGCCGGATCTCCGAACTCGAGGCGGAACTGGACGCGGGTGTCCGCACCCTCGAGGACGGCCGTGACTGGTCGACCCTGTCGGATGCCGAGAAGCAGTCCGCTCTCGACGGCTACCGCCTCGTGTACCGCTCGGATTCGCTGGTCAACTGGTGCCCCGGCCTGGGCACGGTGCTCGCCAACGAGGAGGTCACCGCGGACGGCCGTTCCGAACGCGGGAACTTCCCGGTGTTCCGGAAGAACCTCCAGCAGTGGATGATGCGCATCACGGCGTACTCCGACCGGCTCATCGACGATCTCGAATACCTGGACTGGCCCGAGAAGGTCAAGTCGATGCAGCGCAACTGGATCGGGCGCAGCCACGGCGCACAGGTGAAGTTCGGTGTGGCCGGGCATGATTCGGATATCGAGGTCTTCACGACCCGGCCCGACACGCTGTTCGGTGCCACCTACGTCACTCTCGCACCCGAGCATCCGCTGGTCGACGAGATCGTCGCCGCATCCTGGCCGGAGGGTGTCGATGCCCGCTGGACCGGTGGCGCCGCGTCCCCAGGTGACGCCGTCGCCGCGTACCGCGCGTCGATCGCGGCCAAGTCCGATCTCGAGCGGCAGGAGAGCAAGGAGAAGACCGGCGTCTTCGTCGGCGCCTACGCGGTCAACCCCGTCAACGGGGAGAAGCTGCCGGTCTTCATCGCGGACTACGTCCTGACCGGGTACGGCACCGGAGCGATCATGGCGGTGCCGGGCCACGACCAGCGTGACTGGGAATTCGCGACCGCCTTCGGGCTGCCGATCCGCGAGGTCATCACCGGTGGCGACATCTCGGAGGCGGCATACACCGGCGACGGTGTGCTCGTGAACTCCGACTACCTCGACGGTCTGGCGGTGCCGGACGCGAAGAAGACGATCATCGCGAAGCTCGAGGAGTCCGGGGCGGGAGTCGGAACCGTCCAGTACAAGCTGCGCGACTGGCTCTTCGCGCGCCAGCGCTACTGGGGCGAACCGTTCCCCATCGTCTACGACGCACAGGGCGAGGCTCACGCGATCCCCGAATCCATGCTGCCCGTGGAGCTTCCGGAGGTCGAGGATTACGCTCCCGTCTCGTTCGATCCCGACGACGCCGACTCGGCCCCCTCGCCTCCGCTCGCGAAGGCCACGGACTGGGTGAACGTCGAACTCGACCTCGGCGACGGTCTGCAGCGCTACACCCGCGACACCAATGTGATGCCGCAGTGGGCAGGCAGCTCGTGGTACCAGCTGCGCTACATCGACCCGCTCAACAACGAGGAGTTCTGCGCCAAGGAGAACGAGCAGTACTGGACCGGGCCGCGCCCGGATCTGTACGGGCCGAACGATCCCGGCGGCGTCGATCTGTACGTCGGCGGCGTCGAGCACGCGGTGCTGCACCTGCTGTACGCGCGTTTCTGGCACAAGGTGCTGTTCGACCTCGGATACGTGACCTCGTCCGAGCCGTACCGGCGCCTGTTCAACCAGGGATACATCCAGGCGTACGCCTACACCGACGCGCGCGGTGTCTACGTCCCGGCCGAGGACGTCGTCGAACGCGACGGAAAGTTCTTCTGGACGGGTCCCGACGGCGAGCAGGAAGTCGCCCGCGAGTACGGAAAGATGGGCAAGTCGCTCAAGAACTCCGTTGCGCCCGACCAGATCTGCCACGACTACGGTGCCGACACGCTCCGCGTCTACGAGATGTCGATGGGCCCGCTGGACCAGTCGCGTCCGTGGGCGACCAAGGACGTCGTGGGTGCGTCCCGCTTCCTGCAGCGTGCCTGGCGACTGGTGGTCGACGAGGAGACCGGCGACGTTCGGGTCACGGACGAGACACCCGGCGACGAGACCCTGCGTGCGCTCAACAAGGCCGTTGCCGGGGTGACGGACGACTACGCACACCTGCGTGACAACACCGCGATCGCCAAGCTGATCGAGTACACCAACCACCTGACCAAGCAGTACCCGGCGGGTGCGCCGCGCAGTGCGGTCGAACCCCTCGTGCTCATGCTCGCTCCGGTGGCGCCGCACCTCGCCGAGGAACTGTGGTCCCGGCTCGGACACACGGAATCGCTTGCGCACGGGCCCTTCCCGACCGCGGACGAGAAGTGGCTCGTCGAGGACTCCGTCGAGTACCCGATCCAGGTCAACGGGAAGGTGCGCAGTCGCATCACGGTGCCCGCCGATGCGAAGCCGGATGCGATCGAAGCCGCCGCGCTGGCGGACGAGAAGATCGTCGAGATGCTCGGCGGCGCCGCGCCCCGGAAGGTGATTGTCGTACCGGGCAAGATGGTCAACGTCGTGAAGTAGACGTGTTCACGTAGACATGTGCCCGGCCACAAGCCCCAGCTGGC